>OMKD01000318.1 GCA_900299495.1 Sphingobacteriales bacterium | reverse complement strand
ATCATCTCGGCGATCATCTCGGCGATCTTTTTCTTCTTCCATACCTTCTGGCCTTGGAATAAGTGCTTTTCTAGAAAGGCTTAGCTTACCAGCACGCTCATCCATTTTGATAAGCTTAACTTTTACTGGATCTCCTTCTTTGAATACATCACTTACGCGATCAATTCTTGAGTGAGAGATTTCAGAGACGTGCAAAAGTCCAGTTTTCCCTTTGAAATCAACAAATACCCCAAAGTCTGCAATCTTAGATACTACTGCATCATAAACATCACCTACAGTTGGTGTAAATGTAATTGTATTGATTCTTTCTAAAGCAGCATCGATACTGTCTTTGTTAGATGATGAAATACTTACTTCACCAAAATCACCAACTTCCTCGATATTAATAACGGTCTCCGTTTCTTTTTGAATCTCCTGAATGATCTTTCCTCCAGGTCCAATGATTGCACCAATGAAAGACTTATCAACTTTGATTTTGACCATTCGAGGTGCATGAGGCTTCAAGTCATCTGCAGGAGCAGAAATGCTTTCATCCATACACTCTAAAATATGAATACGACCAACTCTTGCTTGCTCTAGAGCTTTTTCAAGCAATTCATAAGGAAGACCATCGATCTTGATATCCATTTGGCAACCTGTGATACCATCTTTAGTACCCGTAACTTTGAAGTCCATGTCACCAAGAGCATCTTCATCTCCCAGGATATCACTTAAGATAAGGTTAGTTTCTCCATCAGAGATCATACCCATCGCGATACCTGATACAGCTTTCTTAATTGGAACACCTGCATCCATTAAGGCCATTGACCCAGAGCATACAGTTGCCATTGAAGAAGAACCATTACTTTCAAGAATATCTGAAACGATACGAATAGTATATGGGAAATCATCTTCCGGAAGAACTTGCTGTAAAGAGCGTGACGCCAAGTTTGCGTGTCCTACTTCTCTACGACCAGGACCTCTCATTGGCTTGATCTCACCTACAGATAATGCAGGGAAGTTATAATGCAGGATGAACTTATCGTAGTGTTGATCCAGCGCAGTATCAATCATCTGTTCATCTAACTTCGTACCTAGAGTCAAAGAAGCCAATGCTTGTGTTTCACCTCTATTGAAGATAGAAGACCCATGTGTTGAAGGCAAGTAACCTACCTCAGTCCAAATTGGTCTAATCTCATCCATCTTACGACCATCCAAACGAATATTCTCGCTTAGCATCATATTACGGATAGTCTCTTTCTTTACAGAGTCAAAGTAACTCTTTATAGTTGAAACATGCTCATCATAGAACTCCTCTCCTTTCGAAGCAAGGATATCCTCAAGCATCTTTTCTTTGATTGCTTTGAATTTTGCTTTACGCTCGTGCTTTGCAGAAGGTGTTTTTGCTGCTTCTAGGATATTAGATTTTGCAGTTTCTTCCACAAGGGCTAACAATTCAGGATCTTTTGATACATCCGGAAGTGCACGTTTAACTAATGCCTTATCGCCAACAAGCTGAGCCAACTCATTTTGCATTGCTATCTGCTTCTTGATTGTCTCATGACCGAATTTGATCGCTTCGATCAATTCAATCTCTTGACATTCTTTAGCCTCACCCTCAACCATCATTACATTTTCCATAGTGGCTGCAACGATGATCTCCAAAGAAGCACTCTCCATTTGAGAACGCTTAGGGTTGATTACATACTCTCCGTCAATTTTCGCAACACGAACCTCTGAAAGCGGTCCAGCAAATGGTATATCAGAAACTGCAAGAGCTGCAGAAGCTGCAAGAGCTGCATAAGCATCTGGCAATTCTTCCTTATCTGCAGAAATTAGATTAATGATTATCTGTGTATCATTCATATAGCCATCCGGGAAAAGCGGACGAAGTGCACGGTCTACCAATCTTGAAGTCAATACTTCATAGTCAGACAACTTAGCTTCTCTTTTGAAGAAGTTACCCGGGATTCTACCGGCTGCTGCAAACTTTTCTTGATAGTCAACTGAAAGGGGAAAGAATGATTGCCCTTCTCTAATCTCAGGGGCTGATACAACTGAAGCGAATAACATCGTGTCGCCAACACGAACTACTACAGAACCGTCTGCCTGTGTAGCTAATTTTCCTGTCTCGATAATGACCTCTCTTCCGTCATCTAGTTTCATCGAAACAGTAGTAGGAATTTTTTTACCCATTTGAATTCAATGTTTTTTGCAGGATACATTTATCAACTGCAATCGTATTATTTTTCTATCTCTTTGTTATCAACGCTAAAATAAGGAATTAATTCAATTTTAGCTGATTTAATTAAAATTAGTTAGCATAACTTGAATAAAACAAAAAAGCACTTCTTGCGAAGTGCCTTTTAATTATTTAGATCTGATCTCCAGTTTCGCGATTAGATCACGATACTTTTGAATGTCTTTTTTCTCTAGGTAGGTAAGAAGTCTTCTTCTTTTACCAACTAGTGTTAGTAGCGCTTTACGACAAGAGTGATCCTTTTGATTAGCATTCAAATGCTGAGCAAGGCTCTTGATTCTAAAAGTGAATAATGCGATTTGCGCTTCTACAGATCCAGAATTGTTTTCTGAACCTCCATACTCTGCGAAGATTTCTTGTTTCTTCTCTTTCGTTAAATATTCTGCCATATTATTTTTTTTTGACCGTTAGTGATTACTAAAATCAGTTACAGCGGTGCAAATTTACATTAATTTCATTAAAAATGTAAAATGCAGGCAAATAATTTTAGGATGCCATAGCACCTTTAAGTGCTTCGTTCAGTTTAGGAACTACGTCAAACAAGTCCCCAACTATACCATAATCAGCTGCTTTGAAGAAAGGAGCTTCTGGATCTTTATTAATTACAACAATTACTTTTGAGTTGTTTACACCTGCTAAATGCTGGATGGCACCTGAGATACCAATAGCAAAATACAGATTCGGACGGATAGCAATACCCGTTTGACCAACGTGCTCGTGGTGTGGTCTCCAATCTGAATCAGCAACAGGTCGTGAACAAGCTGTAGTTGCGCCAAGCGTGCCAGCCAAATCTTCAATGATTCCCCAGTTTTCAGGACCTTTCATTCCTCTACCTGCTGAAACTACAATTTCTGCCTCAGGAAGTGGCGTAACCCCAGTCTGACGACTTACTTCCAATACTTTCAGACGACTAACAGGAACTTCGACATCCAAAGTCTCAACAGCAACAGCTGCTGCATTCGCCTCTGGTTTGATAGAATTACCCATAACTGAAATTACCTTACGGTCAGCATTCAAAGAGAAATCTGCCGATGCTTTTCCAGAGAAAACAGATTTACTAACTGTAAAATCTGCACTTGGAAGGCTATTTGCTCCTGCAACAGAAGCTGCATCCATACGAACAGCAAGACGTCCTAAAAGACCTTTACCGATTGATGAATGAGATAATACAACTAGGTTTGCCCCTAACTTATCTGCAGCAGCTGCGATAACTTTAGCAAAAACCTGTGAATCAAAATCATTCAAAGATGTATCAGAAACATTATATACTTTTGTACAACCATACTGACCAAGATCACCTGAATTTT
>OMKD01000317.1 GCA_900299495.1 Sphingobacteriales bacterium | reverse complement strand
GCTTCAAAAACAGATAATGGAAGCCATAGGTTTTACCAACCTGACCAAAAACAAGCATGATCAAGAATGCATAAATAGACAACAGCAACAGGTTGTGTTTCAGGTGAGCCAAGCCCAACTGAAAAGGCAAAGATCGGAAGATCCCCTGTAGTGTTGTTTTAATTTGAGTCATTGATCAGATTGGTAATATATCTAGTTATTTTTCTGCAAAAATTTCTTCCAGTTTTTTCTCTAAAGCATCTCCTCTCAACTTAAGCGCAAGGATCTTTCCTTCTTCGTCAATCAGTACCGTGTGCGGTATAGAGGATACCCCATACATTTTTCCAACCTCATTACTCCAGCCTTTCAGGTCGGATACTTGTGGCCAGGTTAGATTATCCTTTGCAATAGCATCCATCCATCTACCTTTGTCTTTATCCAAAGACACACCCAATATTTCAAATCCCTTGTCTTTATATTGATCGTAAACCTTTACCACATTTGGATTCTCCCTGCGACAAGGTCCACACCAGGATGCCCAGAAATCAAGCAATACCACTTTACCTTTGAAATCCTCTAAACTTACAGGATTGCCCTCTGTATCATTCTGCGTAAACAAGGGTGCTTCACCGCCAATGCGATAAGCATCCATATGCTTAATCTTTTGCTCAAGCATCGATCTGATATCCGGGCTTATTCCGCTAAATTCTTCCAAAAAGTTCTTGGCAAAAACTACAAAGTTACCATGCTTTTTAGCTTCAAGTCCTGCAAGTATACCTGCGTAGGCCATCAGCTTTGCCTGAGGATTGGTTGCTCTGAACAACTGTGATTTGATCGCGTTTTCATTGTCCTCTGCAGTCAGCGTATACGAAGAGACCATATCCGCAAACTCCTTGTAAGCTTCATAAAGCCAAGAGTTGTTATAAACATTTGGATCCTGAAAATCGACACCTTCAAAACGGTTATTTACATAGTGTAATAATTCATTATTGAAGGTCCCCGGATCTGCCTGAAAGGTCTTATATGTCATAATATCATAGCAAGATCCAAAGAATGGATTAATCGTTGCAAAACTATCTCTAAGCTCTTTTTCATCAGCAGCAATGCGTTCAAAAATCTGTGCAAGGCTTTTCACTTTCTCCTCATCAGTACGAACACTATTCCACTTCTTGACCATATTCCCACGTTTCTTATTAATGTCCCTTAGGGCCTTAGTTGCTACAGCATATTGACCATTCAATGAGTTACGATCAAATCTTAGTGCTCTGAAAGATTGCTGAGCCAGCAACATATTTTCTTCAGAACCGGGCTCAAGAATGATGGGCTTCATGTTTCTTGTATCCGTTCCTACATAGAAAAATCGAACAGTAGATAATTCCACCTCTACTCTTGCCATCGAATCCACTACAGGAACCTCCGCCAGCTGGTCAAAAGAAAAGCCGTTGAACTGCATTACCTTGAATGACTTGATTGGGCTGTTCTCAAACTTGATCGTCAGAGCAGCTTTTGTTTTTTCGGCAGCTTCCTGAGCATTAAGCCCCGTTGCCATTATGATTAAAAATAGAAGATTGAGAAAACGCATTTCTATTGATTATTTATTTTGTTTAAAAATTCTTCCTCCGTCCAGATATCCACTGTACCGAGTGCATTCGCTTTTTTCAATTTGGATCCGGCCTTTTCACCAACCACCAGAATATCCAGATTAGAACTTACTGCCGAGATATTCTTTGCGCCTGCTGCCGCTGCCATTTCCTGAGCCTGTTTACGGCCAACCACCAGTAACTTACCCGTGAACAGAATTGTCTTACCAACAAGCGGTGCATTTGCATCCACTACTTTAGGCTTGTCCGCTTCTGTTTGGCTTAGATTCACCCCGAAGGCCTCCAATTGCTCAAGCAAAGCTATATTTTTTTCCGTACTAAAGAAGGTAATAATATTTTCAGCAACAATTGGTCCTACATCTTTTATATTGGTAAAATCTTCAAGTTTCCAGTCCTTTAAGTCAAGTACATGGCTGATTTCCGCTGCTATCAACTTACTGACCTTCTTCCCAAGATGGTGAATACTTAACGAGTGTAAGAGTCTATGTATTGGATTTTGCTTGGCTTTATCAATTGCAGCCTGCAATTTATTCACCGATTTTTCACCAAAACCTTCCAGTGTTTTGATCTTTTCGTAATCCAGATTATACACATCAGGAATGGTTTGAATCCAGCCCAAATCAAAGAACTTCTCCACAATCGTCTTTCCAAATCCATCAATGTCCATAGCTGGTTTGGATACATGGAAAATGATCCTTTGCAAGGTTTGCTCTCCGCAAACACAATTTGGACATCTCCAGGCTGCCTCTCCTGCCTCTTTGACTAACTCCACATCCTGATCGGTCGTATTGACTGGGCATACTTTCGGAAACTCCACCTTCACCTCCGACCCATCTCTGGCATCCTCAATAGCCTTTACGATATATGGAATCACATCACCTGCACGCTCTACCAATACAGTATCTCCAAGGTGCAGATCTTTAGAAAGAATGAAATCTTCATTATGCAGGGAAACAGAACTGATGGTAACCCCTGCCAAAAACACAGGTTCCAGTTTTGCAACTGGTGTTATAGATCCAACTTTTCCAACCTGATACTCGATATCCTTCAAAGTGGTAGTAGCTTGCTTCGCCTTGAATTTATAAGCAATCGCCCACCTTGGATGATGCGCGGTATATCCACATTTATCCTGAATGGATTTTGAGTTAACCTTTATCACCATTCCATCAATCTCATAAGGATAGGAATCTCTTTTTTCTTCCCAAGCTGCGCAGAATGCTGCTACCTCTTTAATGTTTGCACATAACTTAGACACATCATTCGGTACCTTAAAGCCCAGGTCATCCAGTAGTTCAATAGCTGCATAATGTGTATCAAAATTATCCTGAACATCTTTACCTGCTGCATCCGCTGCATACCCCAATTGAAAGATAAAAGCATCCATACCACGTTGAGCTGCTTCTTTAGGATCTTTCATGCGTAGTCCACCAGTAGCTGCATTTCTTGGATTGGCAAAAAGAGCAAGGCCTTGCTTTGCTCTCTCCTTATTGATCTTTTCAAAGTTATCCTTACGAATCACTACCTCACCTCGCAACTCTGCTTTATGAATACCTCGTTCTTCAAAAGCTGCAATCAAAGGAATGGAACGCATAACTCTTGCATTGGGTGTCATTTCTTCGCCTTGTGCGCCATTCCCTCGCGTAGCTCCTCGCACTAATTTATCTCCCTCATATACCAAAGCAATGGAGCCTCCATCAAACTTAGGTTCAACTACGTATTCTATGTCTTCTCCTTCCGGAACCAAAGCCAGCTTCCGAATTTGCTCATCAAAATCATTCAGATCATCCGCATTATAAGAATTGGCCAAAGACAACATAGGCACCAGGTGCTCCACCGTTTCAAAATCTGGGCTCAAATCAGAACCTACCCGCTGAGTCGGAGAATCTGGATTTACCTGTTCAGGAAAGGCTGCCTCTAATCGTTCCAGTAGTTTATATAATTGGTCATATTCAAAGTCCGAAATTACTGGCTGACTGTTTACATAATAACACCATTCATGAAATCGAATTAAATCCGCTACTTCTGAGACTGTATCTGCGGGATAATTCGTTTCGAGTGCTGAAAGGTAAGTTTTGGTTTTAGCCAATAAGCTGGATGTATCTGATTTTTTGAACATTCGAGGAAATTCAATTTAAATAATAACATTGGACCTTTTGTAAACAAAATTTGAGCGCGATTCACTCAAAGAAAGGTCATTTTTTTCTTCATCTGACTCAATATAAGCACAAAAAGGGGCTTGTCTTTTATATCTTTATCGCTGAAAATCAAAAATAGGACTTTTACGAAAGTCAAGGCCTTTATAAACAACAAACTTTTATGGAAAATTTACAGGGAATAATTGAAGCTGCCTGGGATGACAGAACACTTCTTCAACAAGAGGAAACACAAAATGCTATTCGCAGTGTAATCGCTAAACTTGAAGTTGGTGAATTACGTGTTGCTCAACCTGAAGGTTCTGACTGGAAAGTGAATGAATGGGTTAAAAAAGCTGTGGTTCTTTACTTCCCAATTCAAAAAATGGAAACCATAGAAGTTGGGCCGTTTGAATTCCACGATAAGATTCCTTTAAAGAAGAACTATGCAGAGCTTGGAGTACGCGTTGTACCTCATGCCATTGCAAGAGCAGGTTCTTTCCTGGAAAAAGGGGTGATCATGATGCCAAGTTATGTAAACATTGGTGCATGGGTTGGATCAGGTACTATG
>OMKD01000316.1 GCA_900299495.1 Sphingobacteriales bacterium | reverse complement strand
GCGGGAAGTTTACGTGCTTGGAGAACTCAGGAGGGTACCCTTATAGACGAGCTATTTGTAGAGCCAGACAGTGAGAAGCTTGCGACTATGGCTTATCTTAAAGGTAGGAAACTACTTTCCAATGAGGGTAAAATGGAGGATGCTAAAACAGCCTTTGATAAAGCAATTAAAAAGTTTGAGCGTCATGCTATGGCCTATGAGCGTCGAGGAAAGGTTAATATGAAATTGAATAACCTAGACGATGCGGTATATGACTATAATAAGAGTATTAAGATAAACCCAAATGCGGCTGAACCCTATATCGGTTTGGCAAAGGTGCACTATCTAAGAGGTGACTTAACGGAGTCTGTGAAATACTTCGATATGGCAACCAAAAAGTGTATCCCTCACCAGCCTATTTACTTCAAGGCAAAGCGCATGAAGGGAGAGTGTCATATGAGCCTTAAAGAATATGATAAGGCAATGCTGGAATTCAAGCTGTTTTTAAAGCGTAAGTTCAATCCAGGTAACACGAACATCGATTGGATTTCCAATGTGTATAGTAGCTATGGAAAATGTCTTTTAAGTCTTTCCGAAGCAGAAGATGCTGTGGAAGCTTTTGACAATGCTTTAAAGAATCAAAATCCTAATTCCATAGGCTTCGATAAAACCGAGGTGCTAATCCTTAGAGGGATGGCCAGACAAAAAGCCGGAATCAATGGTTATGCTACTGATTGGAAAGAAGCTGCTGGTTTAGGATCTGAAAAAGCTGCAGAATTATTACAGCTGCACAAATAAAAATAAATTTCTTGCGTTTAAAATGACTCTGAGTTAATGATTCAGAGTCATTTTTTATTTAATTTATATTCATGCGTTTATTGCTTACCATTACCATCCTTCATTTTATTGCAGGATCTTTACAAGCTCAGGACTTCCACAAGAAGTCTGAGGTATCCTCTTCTGTGCTTAAAAAATATGAAAAAGCACAAGATCTTTCCCAGGCAACTAAATATGCCGATGCGCTGGATCTTTTTGCTACTTGCCAAAAAAAGGATCCTCTATTTTACGATGCTTTTTACAGAGCAGGTATAATTTATGCTATGCTTGGAGATTTTGAGCAAGCGGAAGAACAATTTTTAAATTGTATGCTTCTTGCCACTGATTACAGAAAAGACCTAAGGCTGAATTTAGGAAAGGTAAAACTGGAACAAGAAAAGTATGAAGATGCCATCCAATATTTCGAGGCTTATTTAGATAGCAAGCCCAGAAACGAGAATCAGGTTGCTATCGTCAAGAAGATGATTGGAGATGCTAAGTTCATGTCGTCAGTCAATAAGGATATTCCCTTCGATCCAAAACCTTTGGAGCAGTTCAATACTAACCGGGATGAATACTTTCCTACGATAAATATTGAAGGGGATGAATTTGTTTTTACTAGAAGAGTATTTTTTGAAGACAAACCTAATGAAGATTTCTTCAGGGCAAAATTAAATGAGCAGGGAGAATGGTTAGCACCCATTGCTTACACAGAGATGAATACTCCTCTAAGTGAAGGAGCTCGTTCTTTATCTGCAGATGGGAAGACGGCTATTGTTACTTATTGCAATCAGCGAGTAGGTGTTGGAAGATGTGATCTTTACAAGTCTGAGTTAGTCAACGGAAGGTGGACTAATTATAAAAATTTGGATCGACCAGTCAATAGTCCATATTGGGAATCTCAACCGTCCATTTCTGCAAACGGTGAATTTTTAATTTTTAGTAGTGATCGACCAGGAGGCTATGGTGGCATAGATCTATGGATGTCAAGTTTACAATCCGACAATACGTGGGCCGATCCGGTGAATATGGGGCCTAATATCAATACAGCCATGGATGACCGATCTCCATTTCTTCATTCAGATGGAAGGACCTTATACTTTTCTTCAAATGGTCATCCTGGGTTTGGCGGCTTTGATTTCTTTATAAGTCGACTGGATGATGCAGGAAATTGGTCAAAACCTGAAAATTTTGGTAGTCCATTAAATACAGATAAAGATCAGGGGATGCTAATCGTTAACTTTCAAGGAGATAAAGCATACCTGGCTTCGAACAGGAGTTTTGTCGATCCTACTGAGTCCAGTAAAGATTCAAACTATGATTTGTATGAATTTGACCTTTATGAAGGGGCAAGACCTCAAAAGGCTGTTTTTGTTCGAGGAATAGTTCGCGATGCTGTCACCTTAGAGCCTATTATAGCATCTATTGAACTTGCTGATATTCGAAGATCAGATTCAGAGATTGTAAAAGTTACCGATAGGGACGGACAATTTCTGTATGTTCTGGAGGATAAACGGGAGTATGGACTTTTTGCTCAGGCGGATGGATATCTTATGAATTCCTTGAATTTTAATTTGCTGGATGATCAATTGGAGTCCTCGAAAGGATTGCAGATATTTCTTACGCCTGTAAGTAAAGAACCGACAGAGGATCAAACCATTCTGGAGAATGTATTCTTCGAATCAGGTTCAGCAAAACTTAAGGATAAGTCTTTCCTGGAGTTGGATAAACTTGCAGCACTAATTCTCGATAATAATCTAAGTATTCGTGTTATTGGTCACACAGATGATGTGGGTACTGCTGACGATAATCTTAAGTTATCTGAGAGTCGTGCAGAAGCCGTTGTCAATTATCTGGTGGAGCAAGGCGTCGAAAGCAGTTCTCTTCAGTTCGAAGGAAGAGGTGAGAACGAACCTATTGCAGATAATACGACCGAGGCAGGTAGAAAGCGAAATAGAAGAACCAGTTTTATGGTATTGGATTAAATCAATCCTCTTGATTTCAATTCAAGATACTTGTTGATACTGTTTATCGTCAGTTGTTCCGGCGTTGTGAAAATCGTTTGAATTCCATAGTTCTTTAGAATTTGAATCATATTCTTTTTTTCCAACACGTATTTGTTGGCTATGGTCTTCAAATACACATCCTTGGTATTTCTGACCGTTGAATTCTGTAGTGCTTTTACTTCTGTGTTTTCAAAAACAATAAGTACTAAAAGGTGTCTTTTATTGATCCTTCTGATGTGTGGAAGGGCTGCGTTCAAGGTGGAAAGGGTCTCGAAATTGGAGAACAAAAATATTAAGCTTCTTCGGGTGATCAGCTTTCGTGAAATTTGAAATAACAACTCATAATTGGCTTCCGAGCTACGGTATCGTTCTTTATAAAGCGCATTCATGATCTTACGCATTTGCGCAGCATTATTATTGGCTTTGAGTGTAGAACCGATTTTATCAGAGAAGCTGATCAGACCTGCCTTATCCTGTTTCTGAATAGCTATATTCGATAGCACAAGACTTGAATTGATCGCGTAATCCACTAAGCTAAGTCCTTCGAATGGCATATTCATTGTACGGCTTTTATCAATCAGAAAATAAACCTGTTGAGACTTTTCATCCTGATAATGGTTGACCATCAAGGTGTTGAGTCTAGAGGTTGCTTTCCAGTTGATTGTACGAACATCATCTCCAGCTACGTAGTTTTTGATTTGCTCAAATTCATAGCTATGCCCCAGTTTTCTTAGTTTTTTTACTCCTAGTTCCGTTTGTATCTTTTTCAGCGACATGAGTGAATAGCGCTTCATTTGATAAATGGATGGAAAAACCTTGATTTCAGCTTCCTGTTCAACTGTATATCTTCTTTGAATCAGTTTCAAGGATGAACTTAGGAGGAAATGCATATCCCCAAAGGTGTATAATCCTCTGCGTTTAGGTTCTATCTTATAATCAAGGTGAAAAGGTTCTTCCTGTAGCTTTCCAGCAATCTCAAAATCAAATACCTGTAGCACCTGAGGAAGCTCGTCAATGAATTGAAAAGAAAGCGAATATTTAGTGAGTTGTTCAATTCGAACCCTTATGGTGTTTGCATCACCCAGTGATAAGACTTTGTTGGGAAAAATCCTACTTGCCTGAAGTGGTTTTTCTTTGGAAAAGAGGAAAATGAAATCCCCTAAGCTGATAAGCAGGAAGCAATAAAAAGCAGCTTTTACAATTGTAAAAGAGGTAGGACCAATGAAATGCGAACATATAATAAGGCCTACAAAGCCGGCAAAGATTTTGAAGAATCTTGGGCTTAGAAATATATTCTCAAAGGAGTAGTTGCTGCTTTTTTGTTTACTCATGCTTATCTCGGTACCTCAGTTTTATTGATAATCTTCTCAATAACTTCACGGCTGCTCACCCCTTCTATTTCTTTTTCTGGTGTTAGGATGATTCTGTGATTCAATACGTGGTAAGTAACGGAACGGATGTCATCAGGAATCACATAATTTCTTCCATTTAATGCAGCCATTGCTTTTGAAGCTTTCATGATTGCCAGCGATGCTCTTGGTGAAGCACCAAGGAATAAATCCTGAGAGTTTCTCGTATCCTGAATGATCTTTGCGATATAATCGATCAATTCATCTTTGATCACAACATCTTCGACCATCTCCATGGCTTTTCTTAAGTTTTTTGGCTTCACTACGGCCTTTACTTCTTTTTGAGAAATCTTTCCTGTGAAATCATTTTTGAATCGCTTAAGAATAGCAATCTCTTCGTTTAAATCTGGATAGTCTACAATCAGTTTGAAAAAGAATCGATCCAACTGTGCTTCTGGAAGTGCATAGGTTCCTTCCTGTTCAACTGGATTTTGAGTGGCCATAACGATGAATGGGAATCCCATCTTATAGGTGTTACCATCAATGGTTACTTGTTGTTCTTCCATAACTTCAAACAAGGCAGCCTGTGTTTTTGCAGGAGCTCTGTTGATCTCATCAACTAAAACGAAGTTGGAAAAAACAGGGCCTTCCTTAAAGTTGAATTCTCCATTCTTGGTGTTGTAAACAGAGGTTCCGATCACATCAGAAGGCATTAGATCCGGTGTGAATTGAATCCTTGAAAAATTAGTACTCAAGCTTTTTGCAAGCATGCGTGCGCTTAGTGTCTTGGCAACTCCAGGAACACCTTCCAGTAATACATGACCATTACAAAGAAGTGCAACGATTAATAGGTCAATCAATTCGGTCTGACCGACGATCACTTTTGATAATTCGTTGTGTATGGCATTTTTCAGATCCCTGATCGGTTCAAATTCCATAGCTTCTGCTAAAGGTTCGTTTTGCGCCACCTTTTGCTCCTCAGTATTTTCCATATTTGTTTGCTCTTCCATACTTATTTATTTTCACTCAAGTGGTAGAAATTTTCTAATTGCCTGTTCAATTTGACCAGATCTTTTTCCTCTACATTCATCAATCGTTCTATGTAAAGAATGGTGTCTCCGACTTTTTCAATCTGATCCTCAGGAATATTTATCTTTTTTGCGGTCTCCGCAATCTTATCTTTTTTGAAGGCATTAAAATTAAGTCCATATTCTTCTTTAATATAATTATTGAACATGGCAATCTGTATTTTGCTAATCTCATTATGATCTTTACTTCTATAGAAGATCTGAGCGCTTTGTTCGATAAACTCTAAACTTCGGTTTTTCTTTTGAGCCAATACTGGAATAGATCTTTGCTTTCTTTTAGCCTGAAACAATAGAAAGGCAATTATCCCTGCTAATATCATATACCAAGCATATTTCAAGGAAGGATTGGCAAAAATATAACTAAGCGGACCATTATTATCAACCGACCTTTCACTGTTGTTTTGATTGTTTAAGAATACTCTAAGACTTCGCATTTGAGAGTTGAAATCATCAACCAATAAGGTCTTAGATTCAAAATTATTCACCACGTCTTCGAAGTAAGCAAGGTTGCTTTCATCTATAAGGCTATAATTGGATAATGCCAAAGGGCAAAGATGAATGTATAGCTTTCCTTCGCCGAGGGGAATATTGAAGTAATGGATATCGCCAAAGTCTTCCGTGTACTTATCATCCTCGATTAGTCCGAGAACATTCACGTAATCTTGATACTCATAATCCAAGTAGTAGTACGTGAAATTAAAGGTACCTTCCGGGTAGGTGAACTTAAGATTTTGCTCCGATGGATTAGCCTCCTTGTCCATCTTGACAGTAATCTCCTCAGATGTAAAATAGGTGAAGCTGAAAGATTCTTTCTCACCAAGATTCATTTGATCTGCAAGAAAGTCTCTTAATATTGCTGTGTAGGTATCGAAATATGATGAATAAAAAAAGTTGGTAGTTGCCAAGTCTAAAAAGAGATGTGCATCATTTCCTTTTTCACAGTATTGCTTGATTTGCTCCAAGGTAGTAGAGTCGTGTGCAACACCACCAATGTACAGGTACGTACCCTTTGAATCTGAATCCAATAAACTGTTTTGAAGGCTATCCTTCAATGTTTTTATTTCAAATTGATCTTCCAATAATCCTTGAATAACGGCAAGATTGAAAGGTTCATAACTGTCAAGTTTATATTTAGATCGCCAGTCAGCACTTGGTTCTTTCCAGGTTAAATATAATATCAAGCTGATACAGAGGATTACTAATACTGCTACTATTCCGTTTCTACCCATCGTTCTCCTGTTTTATTCCCATTAGTATTGCATCGACATTTTCAGCTATCGCATTGTAATATGCAGACAGGGAAGATGATGTAAATTCAGTATCGCTATACCAAACAAATTCAAAAGTAAGCGTTGCTTTTTTAAAGTCTATATAAAACGCCGTACCCACAAGTTCTTTTTGGTATTCTCCATTAGTTTTCTGCCGTTTCCAGACGATGGCTTCGGCCTCGTTCAACTGCTGTATTGCCAGTAAGTATTGTAGTCGGATTGCAACACGAAAGGCTCCTTCTTTGATAGCTTGTTTTATGAATTGATGTAAGTCCTTGTTTTCTAGGTCTTCTTCGATCTGCTCGATTTTTTCAAGCCATTCACCCTGACTTTTGATAGCTCTGTTTCGTTTAAAACCTCCTGATTGGAAGATGAAATACACAAGGAGTAGAACCATGATTACAATGAAGATTAATCCAAAAGTCTGAAAGGCTGCTGACATCCCTTCAATATTAAAACCTTGGGGTTTTTCATATTCCAGATAATCCTCTTTCTTCTCAGTTTGCTCTTCTTTTGTGATCTCCTTAGAGAAATCACATTTATTTTTTTCCTTTTCCCACTTAATACTGTCTACAACAAAAGACTCCTGCCCTTTAATGGGAAGCGAATTAAATAGCAGCCCACCTAGCAGAAGGAAACACACTAAATAATATGTCTTGATTTTAGTCTTATTCATATTACTCTCTAATCAAACCTTTAATGTTTTCCTGTTTTCCGAATTGGTCCAGCATTTTTAAGGTGCTTAAAGCTTCCTTTTTTTCCTTATGTATGTATATAAACTGGGCAATGCCTAAGGTTAGGAATATGATGAAGTTCAGCATATAGAAATGGCTGAAAAAGTTTGAAATCAGCATTTCAAAATTTTGCCCTAATACGCTGGAAGGATCAATATTCGACGCTAAAAAAGAGATAAATAATTCACTTAGAATTAGAAATCCAATAAGCCCAAACGTCCCAATAATACAAATAAGACTGATAAAGCCTAAAAATGTTAGGAAACTGGAGAAAAAGGCCTTTGTGCCAAGGTTTATTCCTTTTAGATTTCCTGATGCATGGATCGCAAAGGATATACATATTAGTAAGGGCAAAACGAATAACATCCTTAATATAAAAGAAGGGATGAAATTGTACAGCAAGAAAAACATCCCAAGTATAGTAAACAGGGAGACAAAGCTTAGTATACCTGCATTCGTTTTATTTTTTATAGTAAATACTCCAGGAATTCTATTAGGTGCCTGCTCCTCAAGTCTGATAAGGTTTAAGAAGACATACCATAGGCAAATAATTATTGAGAGGATAAATAAAACAGGTCCCAGTGATTCCTGATGAATATTGAAGTATTGGTTGATGTCATTAAAGAAGTAACCCATCGAGTCCACAAAATAACTAAAGCTATCAAAGTCTTCTTCTTGCAGGACTGGAGTATCAAATAATTCAATCAGGTAGCCTGTACAGATTATTATTGAGAAGATAATACTTAGCCCGAAGTAAGTAGTCCAGTTTTTCAGATACATATTTACAGCATCTGAAAAGACATCTTGCCCTTTCTTTACCTTGTAAAATTGGATGCTCACTTCCTGATCTTTGCTAACGGTAGCTTCCACAATGGAGTCAAAAGCACCCTGTTTTTTTCGCTTGTAGGGTAGGTAATAAAAATAGTAAATCGTAAAGAAAAAACAGGAGAAGATAAAAATGAACCTAAAGATATCCGGTAGCATAGTTAGCCTTGTAAGGAAACTTTCTACAAATCCTGCAAAAATGATCAGAGGGGTTACCCCTAGAAATACAGATGTAGCTTCACGGGCAGATTTC
>OMKD01000315.1 GCA_900299495.1 Sphingobacteriales bacterium | reverse complement strand
TGATTTGTATATCTCCTTCTTGAAGAATATTGAAAAGAGAAACTTGTATTCTAGCTTGTAAATCGGGTAGCTCATTTAAGACAAAAATAGATCGATGCGCTCTTGGAATTAAGCCAAAGTGTAAAACGCGTTCGTCTGAATAATCAAGCTTAAGGTTTGCAGCTTTAATCGGATCGACATCTCCGATCAAATCGGACACTCTAACATCAGGAGTTGCCAATTTTTCCACAAAACGACTTGAGCGATGTACCCACTCTATTGGGCAGTCATCTCCATACTCTGCTATCATATTTTGAGCATAGCGAGAAATTGGACTGAAGGGATCGTCATTTATTGGGCTTCCTTTTACTACAGGCATATATTCATCTAATAACTGAACCATCTGGCGAGCAATCCTTGTTTTTGCCTGACCGCGAAGACCAAGTAAAAGTATATTGTGTTTAGATAGAATCGCACGTTCAATTTCAGGGAGTACTGTATGATCGAAACCCCAAATTTTTTCGAAGGTCTTCTTGTCTGCTTTAAGCGCTTCCAAAAGATTTGATCTTAATTCCTCTTTTATTGATTTAGGCCTATATCCACTATCCTTAAGTGCCTTGAATGAATTTATTTGATCTCTTTGCATTTTTTTTTACCGATTAGAAGTTTCTATATTGGAAGTGATACTCAAGGAAGTCTCCTACAGGCATTTTCTTCCTATTATGAATCTACTATAACTAAACCAATTAATATGAAAAGAGTTTTTATTCTTATTCCTTTCCTAGCTTGTTTGCTATGTACAAGTTGTATAGATGTTTTGGAAGAATTTTTCATCAACAAAGATGGCTCTGGCCAATATTTAGTAACCTATGATTTAAGCTCGATAATGGAGCCTGAATTCCAAAGCATGCTTGGAGGGCTTGCAGAAATGTCAGGCGATGAATCTGCAAGTGAATTAAATTTCAATGATTTAACCAATGTTGAACTAGATAGTACATCATCGTTTGAGGCGATGGCAGTTGAATTTGATCTTGACGAAACGCAACGCAACCTGCTTTCAAGAAGCTTCCTGCACATGGAAGTATCAGGAGCCTCAAAAATCATGAAAATGGGGTTTGAAATAAACTTCAAAGACCCCAAAGAAATCGAACAATTCTTTGAACTACTTGCTCAAATACAACCCGAAGAATCTTCTATGCTTCCGTTGGATATGTTTTCCTCTCCTGCCAATATCAGTATTAAGAAAAATACGCTTACTCGTTCTACAGATGCGATGAAAGAAGTTGACAGTGAAGTTGAGAACTCTATGGCCATGATGGGTATGTTTTTTTCAGAAGCTGTCTATACAACCAAATATTACTTCCCGAAAAAAATCAAGAACAGTACATTAAAAGGAGCAACTATAGAAGGTAATGTGCTTACCCAAAAGAATAGTTTCTTAGATGTAATGCTTTCCAAGGCTGATATTAGTGGTGAAATCAAATTCAAATAATGAAATATAACAGATTAGGAAAATCAGGACTGCAAGTTAGTGCACTTTCTTTTGGATCCTGGCTTACTTTCGGTATGCAGATTGGTGACTCTATGGCCGAACGTTTGATGTATATTGCCTATGATGCAGGCGTAAACTTCTTTGACAATGCTGAGATCTATGCAAATGGAGAATCGGAAAGAGTTATGGGCCGAATTCTAAAAAACACAGGTTGGGACAGAACGTCATATGTTTTATCAAGCAAGGTATATTTTGGAGATGGTCGTAAAAAACCCAACCAAACAGGCTTAAACAGAAAGCATATCTTCGAAGCCTGTCATGATGCCCTGGATCGCTTACAAACCGACTATCTCGATTTATTCTTTTGCCACAGGCCAGATAAAAATTGTCCTATCGAAGAAACAGTATGGGCAATGAATCATCTGATTCAACAAGGAAAAATTATGTACTGGGGTACCTCTGAATGGTCTGCTCAGGAGCTGATGGAAGCACATATGGTAGCTAAAGACCTTAGATTAATTGGTCCAACCATGGAACAGCCTCAATACAATATGTTCCACCGGGATAAGGTAGAGGTAGAATATAGTCAGATTTATAAAACGGTAGGATTAGGAACTACAATTTGGTCACCCTTGGCTTCTGGTTTGCTCACAGACAAGTACCTAAATGAATTTCCTGAGGGTACTCGACTAGAAATGAAAGAACTCCAGTGGTTGAAAGAGAAAACGCTTACAGAGGAAAAACTAAATAAAGTAAGAGCTCTAAACAAGCTAGCACTTGATATGGGTACGAGCCTTCCAAAACTTGCCATTGCCTGGTGTCTGAATAATAAAGACGTAAGTACAGTTATACTGGGGGCTTCCAAACCACATCACCTGGAAGAAACTCTTCAGTCCTTTGAGTTGGAAGATCAGTTCAATCCAGAACTAACAGAACAGATAGAAGGAATATTAGGTAACAAACCTAAACATCCTCAATATTAATAAAAAAAGCTGCTGAACAATTCAGCAGCTTTTTTTTTATGCAGTTTCCAAAGCCTTAACCGGCACGATCCAGCCTTCGGTATCTTCGACAGTCCCGTCGCGCAGACCGTCGATAGTATCTTTTACAAATTTCCCGATCTTTCTGGTTTCCATTGCTGGCAGCGTCATATCCTCACCGTTATATGCTATCAAATGCACATGAGCGACTACTGCTGCTGTTCCTGTTCCGAAACATTCCTGAAGTGTTCCGTTCTTATGTGCTTCAGCTACCTCATCGATTGTGACTGGTCGCTCTTCCACCTCGTATCCTTTACTTCTAAGTAGCTTGATAACAGTATCTCGAGTGATTCCTTTAAGGATAGTACCTCCTGCTACAGGAGTGATTACCTTTCCATCAATCACAAAGAAGATATTCATAGTTCCTACTTCCTGGATATACCTGAACTCTTTTGCATCCAACCAAAGAATTTGATCATAACCTTTCTCGATTGCTTCTCTTGCTGGTAATAATGATGCAGAATAGTTACCTGATGCTTTTGCCTCTCCAATGCCACCTTCAGCTGCACGGATATATTTAGTTTCAGCAAAAAGACTTACTGGTTTTGGATAGTATGGTCCTACTGGTCCAGTGAAAATGATAAACTTATAAGAATCAGAAGGTCTTACTCCTAAGAACTCACCATCAGCAAACATATAAGGTCTGATATAAAGTGCGGATCCCTTTGCTTTTGGTATCCATTCCTTATCCAAATCTACCAAGCCATGCACTGCCTGAAGAAAAGCTTCTTCCGGAAATTCTGGCATACATAATCTTCTTGCGGAATTATTCAAGCGCTCGATATGCTTTTCAGGTCTAAGGAAATATGCATTCCCTTCAGCATCTGCTGATGCCTTCATCCCTTCAAATATTGCTTGTCCATAATGTAAAGCAAGACATGCTGGATGTACCTCAAAATATCCGAATGGCTCAATTCTCATGTCTTTCCATTCACCATCTTTGTACTCAGCAACAAACATGTGATCAGAAAATACTTTACCGAATGGTATGTTATCAAAATCAACCTCTGATAACTTGGAATTCTCGGTCTTATTCAGTCGGATATTAAATTTCATATCATCAATTATTTTGCATAAAATTAACTAATTTTATTTATAAATTTTAACCTTAATGCTTATTGCACCTAAATAAAATCCTTTGTTTTAAAATAAGTTTATTCTAAAAAATTTTATTTTGATTAGTCACATTCCAAGCAGCAAAATATTTCAAGTAGACCATACAGATTTTGACCTCGAAGAGCTAAGTCGGTCTGTTGAGGATAAGTCAACTATTGTGGTACATGAAGAACCTTTAAATGATCCAGCTAAAGATCTCTTGGAAAAGATACTAGGGGCAATAAAAGTTGATCTTTCGAAAGAGGTGTTCATGCTTCATTTGGGTAAAACCAAGCATGTTCATTTAGGCCGTTTATTAAGAGAAGGCAACATTCATTTAGTGATAAACTTTGGTTGTCAGTCTAAGCAGTTGAAATTAAACATAGAGGAAATAAAATATAAAGTCCTTCACCTTGGGGCAACAAAATATATTTACTCAGACCCTATTGATGCCTTGGATAAAAATAAGCAACTCAAAATGCTTCTGTGGAATGGTCTAAAAACCTGTGCATTTAAATAGCGGATTATGGAAATCAATGAATTAATATTTGCAACATCAAACGCTAATAAGGTTAGCGAGGTCAATAAATTATTACCTAAAAACATCCAAGTTCATAGCCTTAAGGATATTGGTTTTACAGATGAACTTCCCGAAACACAAGACACTATTGAAGGTAATGCAATTCAAAAAGCGGAAACGCTTTATAAGCTAATTGGTAAAGACTGCTTTGCAGAAGATACTGGGCTTATTGTACCTGCATTAAATGGTGAGCCAGGTGTATATTCTGCGCGCTATGCAGGTCCTCAAAAAAATGACCAAGATAACATGAATCTCTTGCTTAAAAACTTGCAAGACCATTCAGACAGGAGTGCCTATTTCAAAACCGTAATTGCCCTATTCATCGATGGCAAGCATTTTACTTTCGAGGGGCGTGCAGAAGGACGTATCATTGAATCACCTCGCGGTGATCAGGGCTTTGGTTATGATCCAATCTTTTTACCAAATGATTATAACACTACTTTTGCGGAAATGAACATGTCAGAAAAGGGGTCAATATCCCATAGGGCTAAAGCACTTCAATTACTGATTGAGCATCTTGCTAAACTTTAAAAGCAGGGACTAGCTCTATAATTTGTCTTTGTGGTCGCTTTATAATATCTTACTAAATTATATTCGTACACAAGAGCATCCAAATGAATTCTGAAAACTTTCCAGAATTTCTCGTAGACCCTTCCGGTCTTTATAAAGTTTCCTATCAGGAGCTGCAATCCTTGGTATTGGAATACCCGTATGCTGCAAACCTGTGGAAATTACTCTTGTGTAAAGCCTACTTTGAGGACAAAAGTGATTTTCCAAAAATCTTGGAATCCCTTGCAATAAGAGTTCAAGACAGACGAAAGCTCAAAGCCTTTATGGCCGTGTTAAGTGATTTGAAGTTGGAATATAATTTGGCTATAGAAACCAGACAGATTCTAGATTTAGAAAAACTGAAAGAAAAGGCTATTGAACGGGCCATGAGTCAGCCGATAAGTTCTGAACAGGAGGAAAAAGAATTGGAAGTCCCTCAACCTCAACAAACAGACCGCAAAAATTTACTGGAAGAATTATTTACTGAGGATACTGAAACAGCAAGTGAATCTGATCAGGAATCGACGATCAATGAAGAAGTTGAATCAAAAGAAGAGATAAAAGATATTAAACCACAGGTTTATAAAGTCAGTGAAGATATTTTAATCAATGTCGTTACTGGGAATATTATTTCCAACACCTTCAACTTTCATAGAGAAGGCGTGCATGTTTTAGTGAATAAGCAAAACAGAGCCATAGAAAAGGCAAAAAATGGACCAACTCCTAAGCAGGCCTTCAAAAGTTGGGAAAAAAGTCAGAAGCCCAACAAAAAGAAAAAAAAGAAGAAAAAATCGTCTAAATCCAAGTCTATAGCATCCAAAAGTATTATGTATAATACCAGTATTGCGTCAGAGACTTTGGCTAATATTCTGGAACAACAAGGGTATTTTGACAATGCAATCAAAATGTATGAACAACTTTGTTTGAAAAATCCAGAAAAAATTGCGTTATTTGAAGCGAAAATTAACAATCTAAAAGAAAGAAGATGACAGGAATGACTATTGCGATTGCATTAATAGGTGTTATTCTTATTTGTGCAGTATTGATCCAAAACCCTAAAGGTGGAGGTATTGACTCGACATTCGGCTCTGGAGCTAACCAAATGTTTGGTGCATCTGGTTCAGCTAATATTATAGAAAAAGCTACTTGGGGATTTGCAATTGCACTTTTCGCAATGTGTATTCTTACAGCTATGTTTTTCTAAGCCAAATTGACTTAGAAAAAGCCCTACTGACAGAATCAGTAGGGCTTTTTTTTTGACAGAAGCCTAAAACTGACAATAAGTCAGTCAGATTACTTTTGGCACAATGAATGCTTTAAGTAGGATGAATGTTAATTTAGAAATCTAATTGTACTCAAATAACTTTGATTCATGAAGCCAATTAACGATAGAGTTGTCGTAAGACCAGCAGCAGCTGAAGAAATGACACAAGGCGGAATTATTATACCTGACACCGCAAAGGAAAAACCGCAAAGAGGTGAGGTAATATCAGTAGGTCCTGGTAAGGACGGAAATGCAATGACAGTTAATGTTGGAGATGTCGTACTATATGGCAAGTACGCAGGTCAGGAGCTCAACTACGAGGGTGTAGACTACCTGATCATGAGAGAGGATGATATCCTTGTAATTCTTTAAGTCTTATTTCAAATCCACACAATTCAAAAGTAAATTAAAATGGCAAAGGAAATTTCGTTTAATACGGACGCTAGAGATAAATTGAAAGCAGGGGTTGATGCACTTGCTAATGCCGTAAAAGTAACCCTTGGACCTAAAGGTCGTAATGTAGTTATTGAGAAAAGCTTTGGAGCACCTCATATCACTAAAGATGGTGTAACAGTTGCTAAAGAGGTAGATCTTAAGGATCCAGTTGAAAACATGGGTGCTAAGATGGTAAGAGAAGTTGCATCTAAAACTGCTGATATTGCAGGTGATGGAACAACAACAGCTACAGTACTTGCACAAGCAATGGTAACTTTAGGTCTTAAGAATGTTGTTGCAGGAGCAAATCCAATGGATCTTAAGAGAGGTATCGACAAAGCAACTAAGGTTGTTGTTGAAGATCTTGTTTCTCGTTCATTGGTAGTTGGTGATGATTTTGAAAAAATCCAGCAGATTGGTGCAATCTCAGCGAATAACGACGAAGAAATCGGTACCTTGATTGCTGATGCTATGAAGCGTGTAACTAAAGATGGTGTAATCACTGTAGAAGAAGCAAAAGGTCGTGATACTTATGTAAATGAGGTAATCGGTATGCAGTTCGACAGAGGTTATCTTTCTCCATACTTCGTTACAAATACAGAAGATATGATCACAGAATATGAGAACCCTTATATTCTGATCCACGATAAAAAGATCTCTAACATGCAGGAAATCGTTCCTCTATTAGAGAAATGTGTAGGCGAGTCTCGTCCATTATTGATGATCGCTGAGGATGTAGAATCTCAGGCATTGGGTGTATTGGTTGTAAACAGACTAAGAGCTCAACTTAAAGTAGTTGCTGTAAAAGCACCAGGTTTCGGTGACAGAAGGAAAGCAATGCTTGAAGATATCGCGATCCTTACAGGTGGTACAGTTATCTCTGAAGAGAAAGGCTTCAAATTAGAGAACGCTGATGTTACACACCTTGGACAAGCAGAGAAAATCGTAGTAGACAAAGACAATACAACGATCGTAAACGGTGCTGGTACTGAGGAAATGATTAAAGCTAGAATCAATCAGATCAAAGCTCAGATCGAAACTACAAGTTCTGACTATGACAGAGAAAAACTTCAGGAGCGTTTAGCTAAGCTTGCTGGTGGTGTTGCAGTACTATATGTAGGTGCACCAACAGAGGTAGAAATGAAAGAGAAAAAAGACCGTGTTGATGATGCCCTTCACGCAACGAGAGCTGCAGTAGAAGAAGGTGTTGTACCTGGTGGTGGTGTTGCACTTGTACGTGCAATCAATTCTCTTGCTGATTTGAAAGGTGTAAACGACGACGAGACTACAGGTATGGACATCGTTCGTAAAGCATTGGAAGCTCCACTAAGAACAATTGCTGAGAATGCAGGTGTTGAAGGTTCTGTAATCCTTCACAATGTGGTATCGAACGAAGGTAACTACGGTTATAATGCTCGTACAGATGTATTCGAAGATCTTTTAGAGGCTGGTGTAATTGATCCTACTAAAGTGACAAGAATTGCATTAGAAAATGCAGCTTCTATCGCAGGTATGATTCTTACAACAGAGTGTGTGATCAACGATATTCCAGAGGAAAACGCTGGTGGTGGACACATGCCAGGTGGAATGCCAGGTGGAATGCCAGGCATGATGTAAGCAAAAATTCCAACGATATATATTACAAAGCGTCTTTCTTTCCATGAAAGGCGCTTTTTTTTGTTTTTGCTTTGGTTAGTTTAATTCGAAACATTAGATTTGCAAAAAAGATATTTAGCAATGACAAAGTCTAATAAATTAATGTACTTGGCGCTTTTTTTATTTTTCACAGTTCTAACTGTTGTAATGGTATTTACAGTTGATTCATGGTTCTGGATTCCACTTCCATTTG
>OMKD01000314.1 GCA_900299495.1 Sphingobacteriales bacterium | reverse complement strand
TTGGAGATCTGGTCCTTAAATATATTTTATCCGATAAAAAACTTCAGTACAAGTTCAATAAATCAAAGACTAATATTAGTTTTGCACTTTATAATCAATCAACCTTGTTATGATTTTATTCTTTCAAAAGGATAGTACCATTTTTGCAGTTGAAACTGCGGAGCAAAGCCAGGAAAATATTGCTAAGTTGAAATGGCTTTTTGGTCATGCAGAACAACTTGAAGTCCAACAAATGGATGGTGTTTTTATAGGTCCAAGAGCAGAGATGGTGACTCCATGGAGTACCAACGCGGTCGAGATCACACAAAACATGAGTATTGAGGGCATTGAAAGGATTGAGGAGTACCAAAAGGTTGATGATGAAGATGCTGCTTTCGATCCGATGTTGCAGGTGCGATACAAAAGCCTTAACCAGGAATTATATACGGTAAAAGTGAAGCCGCAGGAAATTCTGGAGATTGAGGATATTGCAGCTTTTGATGAACAGGAAGGACTAGCACTAAGCCCAGATGAGATTGAATATTTGGAGCAATTAGCTGTTCGCCTGGGCAGAAAGCTTACCGACTCAGAGGTTTTCGGATTTTCTCAAATCAACTCGGAACACTGTCGACACAAAATCTTCAATGGCACCTTTGTAATCGATGGAGAAGAAAAGGAAACTTCTCTTTTCAAACTTATCAAAAAGACATCAGCTGAACACCCGAATGATATCGTTTCAGCATATAAGGATAATGTAGCCTTTGTTAAAGGACCAAAGGTTGAGCAGTTTGCTCCTGCGACTGCGGATAAACCGGATTTCTATAAGACCAGTGACTACAATTCGGTGATCTCACTAAAGGCTGAGACGCATAATTTCCCAACAACGGTAGAGCCATTTAATGGAGCTGCAACAGGTTCTGGTGGTGAAATCAGAGATCGCCTGGCAGGTGGTAAGGGTTCTTTGCCATTGGCGGGTACTGCGGTTTATATGACTTCTTATTCTCGTTTAGAAGAGAATCGCCCATGGGAAAACATGGAAGAACGTAAGTGGTTGTATCAAACCCCTATGGATATTCTGATCAAAGCTTCTAATGGTGCTTCTGATTTTGGAAATAAATTTGGTCAGCCTCTGATATCAGGTTCTTTATTGACTTTTGAGCATCAGGAAGAGCAAAATGAATCCGATCTTCGAAAGCTAGGATTTGATAAGGTGATTATGCTAGCGGGTGGTATTGGATATGGAAAGGCGGAGCAAGCAATCAAAGGCGAACCAGAGGATGGCGATAAGATTGTGATTTTAGGTGGAGATAATTACCGCATCGGTATGGGAGGAGCAGCTGTATCTTCTGCTGATACTGGTGAGATGGATTCAGGCATTGAGTTGAATGCAGTTCAGCGTTCTAATCCTGAGATGCAAAAGCGTGCGGCAAATGCAATTCGTGGTATGGTTGAAAGTGATCGTAACCCAATTGTATCGATTCATGATCATGGTGCAGGTGGACACTTAAACTGTCTGTCTGAGTTAGTGGAAGAGACTGGTGGGCATATTGATTTAGATGCGCTTCCTGTTGGTGATCCAACACTCTCTGCAAAAGAAATCATTGGTAATGAGTCTCAGGAACGAATGGGATTGGTAATCAAAGAGGAGGATATTGAGTTTTTGAATAGAGTTGCAGCGCGTGAACGTTCTCCAATGTATCAGGTGGGTGAGGTTACAAATGACAAAGTCTTCAAATTTGAAGGAAGTAACTCTGGTCAAAAACCAATGGATTTGAATCTGGAAGACATGTTCGGTTCATCTCCAAAAACAATCATGACAGATAAAACGGTAGATCGTAAGTATACAGATCTAACCTATGATAATAAAGATATTCAAGCGAACCTTAGAATAGTTCTGCAGCTGGAAGCTGTGGCATGTAAAGATTGGTTGACGAATAAAGTTGACCGTTGTGTGGGTGGTAAGGTTGCAAAGCAGCAGTGTGCTGGTCCGCTTCAACTTCCATTGAACGATGTTGCTGTGATGGCATTAGATTACAGAGGAAAAGAAGGGGTAGCTACTTCAATAGGGCATGCACCGGTTGCAGCGCTAATTGATGAAGCAGCAGGTTCAAGAAATGCAATTGCTGAATGTTTGACGAATCTTGTTTGGGCTCCGGTAAAAGATCATCTCAAAGGGGTGTCTCTATCTGCAAACTGGATGTGGCCTTGTAAGAATGAGGGTGAAGATGCTCGTTTGTACAATGCAGTAAAAGCAGTTTCTGATTTTGCTGTTGAGTTGGGTATTAATATTCCTACTGGTAAGGATTCCTTATCTATGAAACAGAAGTATCCAAATGAGGATGTTATAGCACCAGGTACGGTAATTATATCCTCAGTGGGTAATTGTACGGATATCAATAAAGTGGTGGAGCCATTATTCTCAAAGGCCGCAGGGAATGCCATCTATTATATAGATCTATCTTCGGATAGTCCAAGACTGGGAGGATCTTCATTTGCACAGGCACTGAACTTTATCGGAGCAAATGCACCAGATGTAAAGGATGCAGCTTATTTCAAGAAGGGATTCAATGCTATTCAAGAGGCTGTAGAGCAAGGCTTGTTAAGTGCGGGACATGATATCTCTGCAGGTGGTATGATTACAGCATTGTTAGAAATGTGTTTTGCAGATGTAAATCTCGGTGCGAATATTGATTTGACTGAGCTTGGCGAAGCCGATTTATCGAAGGTGTTATTCGCTGAAAATGCTGGAGTTTTAGTGCAGACTACTAATTCAGAAGACTTAGAAGCGCACTTGTCTGCAAAGGGAGTGAAAGCAATAAAGCTAGGTTCTGCTGTTGAAGGAAATGCTTTAGTCATAAAGAATGGTGCAGATTCAGAAGCATTTGATGTGGCTGATCTAAGAGATACATGGTACAATACATCTTATTTGTTGGATCAAAAGCAATCGGGCGCTCAGAAAGCAAAGGAGCGTTTTGATAACTATAAGCAACAACCTTTAAACTTTAAATTCCCAGCTCAGTTCACTGGTAAGTTACCAGAAATAAATGGTGAAAGACCTGTTGCAGCAGTGCTAAGGGAGAAAGGATCGAATTCAGAAAGAGAAATGGCAAATGCCTTACACCTTGCTGGATTCCGAGTAAAGGATGTACACATGACAGACCTTATTACAGGAAGAGAAACCTTGGAAGATGTACATTTCTTAGGCGCTGTTGGTGGATTCTCGAATTCAGATGTTCTTGGATCTGCAAAAGGTTGGGCTGGTGCTTTCCTTTATAATCCTAAAGCTAAAGCGGCTTTAGAAAAGTTCTATGCAAGACCAGATACCTTGTCACTAGGTATTTGCAATGGTTGTCAGTTGTTTGTTGAGCTGGGACTTATTTACCCAGAGCATGCACAACAACCTGCAATGTTGCATAATGATTCTCAAAAACACGAATCTGCCTTTACTTCTGTAACCGTAGAAGAAAATACTTCTGTGATGTTGGGTTCTTTGTCAGGAAGTACTTTGGGAGTTTGGATCTCACATGGTGAAGGTAAGTTCCATTTACCAATGTCAGAAGATAATTACAACATCGTTGCTAAATATGCTTACGAAGGCTATCCGTCTAATCCGAATGGCTCATCGTACAATACAGCGATGATGGTTTCCAAAGATGGAAGACATCTGGTAATGATGCCGCATATAGAACGTTCTACTTTCCAGTGGAACTGGGCGAATTATCCGGACGGAAGAAAAGATGATGTTTCTCCATGGCTGGAGGCATTTGTTAATGCCAGATCATGGTTGATTAAAAAATAAATACAAACCGATTCAATATGTTGAATCGGTTTTTTATTTTTGACTAAACAATCGAAGTTTTAAAAAAAAACTAGATTGGATCACTATTTACTAATCTACTAAATGAAATAAAATGGAACAATTTAATCCATTGGACAATATGTCCGATTCTCAAAGCTTTACACTTTCTCCGCAAACAATTGATTATATCGAATCAGGTTCAAAATGGGCTAAGTTTCTTGCAATCCTAGGATTTATTGGATCGGGATTCATCGTCTTATTGATGATCGGCGTTATGTTTGCAACTGGTTTATCATCGAATTCTCCTTTTGGTGACTCAGCTATGTTCCCAATGGGTATCATAGTAATATTTTATGGATTAATCGGGGGCTTTAACTTTTTATTTGCCCTTTATCTCTACAGGTTTGCAGATAAGTTATCTGGTGCAGTTAATAACCAAAGTAATGAACTTTTCGAAGAGGGCTTTATGCATTATAAGCGATTGTTTAAGATGCTAGGTATTATGACTATTGTATTGATCGGAGTTAACTTATTGATGATTCCTATGAGTTTCATGTTAATGGATGGTTTCTCACCTGCTGGATTTTAATTAAAAAAGGGTATGATTTTTCATACCCTTTTTTAATGTTTCTTATTGTAGGAATCATTATCAGCTAAAGGCTGTATATTCATAGTAAAGTGTACTAACTATGAAAAGGGTCTTAATCTGTATTTTTTGCATATGCTTCATGCATAATCTGTTTGGGCAAGTAGCAAGCTATATCAATCCTATCCTCCAAGGATCCTATCCGGATCCAAGTATCTGTAAAGTTAAAGATACTTTTTACCTCGTCAATTCTACTTTTGAATATTTTCCTGGACTTCCAATTCATAAAAGTACAGATCTGGTGAATTGGGAATTGATTGGTCATGGCCTGCATCGGGAAGATCAATGCAAAACTGCAGTAAATTTGGTCGATGTTCAATCCAATGGAGGTATTCATGCACCTTCCATTCGTTACAAGAATGGGACTTATTATATCATTACGACCAATGTGTACTATCATGAGGATCTCAAAAAGACTGATTTTGTAAATTTTATACTTACAGCAACAGACCCTGCTGGTCCATGGTCAGATCCTATAGTTATAGACGGAGCTCCGGGTATTGATCCTGATATCTTTTTTGATGAAGATGGAAAGGTTTGGTATACCGGGACCCGAATGCCAGATGATCCTAGTTTTAATGGCGAAGGCCAAATATGGATGCAAGAGTTAGATCCTGAAAGTTATCAGTTAGTAGGTGAGGAGTATTTACTTTGGAGAGGTGCCTGTGGAGGTGTTTGGGCAGAAGGCCCTCATATCTATAAAAAGGACGATTATTATTATTTAATGATTGCGGAAGGAGGGACAAGTTATAATCATGCGGTGATGATAGCAGTGTCTGATAAAATAACTGGTCCCTACATACCAAATGATCGTAATCCAATATTTACGGCAAGACATTTAAGCTATGATCATTGGGTGCATAGTATTGGTCATGCAGATTTGATCGAAGTTGATACTGGAAGATGGTATATGGTATCTCTTGGAGTACGGGGAGACCTTGAGCGTGGATCGAACATGGGAAGAGAAACGCACCTATTTCCTGTGGATTGGGAGCAAGAACCTTTTGAGTGGAAGCAGAATCGCTATTGGTGGCCAGTTGTGTCTAAAGTATCAGGAAGACCAGAGCGCATATATGAATCGCCATATGGCAAAGTTCAGACTAAGTATAATTACGCAGATGATTTTTCAGGTTCAAAATTGGATAATGCCTGGAATTTTAGAAGGGTTCCAAAGCATGGGATGTATCAGTTGGATCAGATGGAGAAGGTACTCAGGGTCTATGGAGATTATGGATTGCCTGGAGAAAGACAGCAAGCTTCCTGGTTGGGAATTAGGCAGACTGAATCTGATTTTAGTTTTTCCTTTAGTATGGGCATTGAATCAGACCTGAAGGATGTTTCTGCAGGCTTATGTTTCGTACAGAAAGATGATAATTTTTTGTTTTGGAACATCAGCAAACAAGGTGATCAAAAATCATTAGAATTATTACTAAAGATTCCAGGAGAAGATGAAAAGATTCTTAAAACAATGGAGCTTAATGATTTTCAAGAACAAATTTGGTTCAAATTAGAATCCGAAAATGATCAATATATTCTGAGTTATAGTTTGGATGGTGAACAGTTTGAAGATTGGCATAGTGTGAAGGCAAATATGCTCCTGTGTAAGGGCTACACAGGCGCTTATCTTGGATTCTCTGTTGTAGGAAAAGGGACTTCTGCCGAATTCGATAATGTACTTTATGAACCAGTAGTAAGGAATTAATAGAGATGAAAAACATAGACTTATATCAGATTGATGCCTTCACTGATCAGGTGTTCAAGGGAAATCCGGCTTGTGTGGTTCCACTGGAAAGCTGGCTAGAGGATCAGGTCATGCTTAATATTGCCAAGGAGAATGGAGTTGCTGAGACAGCATTTTTTATTCCCACCGAGAAGGGTTTTCATTTAAGGTGGTTTACGCCTGAGATCGAAATGGATCTTTGTGGCCATGCAACACTGGCCACCGCACATTGCATATTTGAGCATTTGGGATTTGAAGAGGATCAAATCCTATTCGAATCAAATTCTGGTCTTTTGACGGTGAAGCGAATGGGGCACTTATATCAAATGGATTTTCCATCCAGAATGCCTATGCCGGATACTTTACCTGCAATAATAGGGGAAGCTTTAAGCATTGAGCCAAAGTGGGTACTGAAGAGTAGAGATTTTGTTTTGGTATATGATTCGGAGGAGGATATTAAAAATATAAGAGTAGATCGTTCCTTATTGGATCAGATCAATCTGGATCCGGGAGGTGTTGTTGTAACTGCTTTAGGGAAAGATTGTGATTTTGTATCCAGATATTTTACCCCTCAGGCATCCATTTTGGAGGATCCCGTTACAGGTTCTGCGCATTGTTCTTTGATTCCTTATTGGTCCAATCGATTGGAAAAGAAAAAATTAAAGGCAAGACAGCTTTCTGAGCGCGGGGGAGTTTTGTTTTGCGAGCAATTACATGATCGGGTGTTAATTTCAGGATCGGCTAAAACATATCTAAGTGGGAGCATAGTTCTTTAAAGAAATTATACTTTTCTTATGCGGATCTTATTGAAATTATTTTTAATTCTTACTGGTCTTTTTCTAATTACCTGTGTGCTTATTCTTAGACCTGTACCCATTGTTAAGGAAGATAAAGCCTTGGAAGTTAGTGGGATGGTGAAAACAATCTACGAGGGCGGTGTGAATGATGTTGTTTTTTTGCTGGAGGATGATCAAACGCGTTATTATATCAACAGAGGATTGGAAATGGGATTGGATCTGGAACGCTTACAAAAAGAGTTGACCGGTCAGGAAGTACTAATAAAATATCCGAAGTATTGGACTCCATTGGACTGGAATGATGAAATAAAGCATTTATCTAAACTGGTTTATCGAGATAGTGTGTATTTTAATGAGCTTATACCTTTATAAATTTTTATTTTAAAAGAAAAACATGCCATATTTTATCAATAAAGAAAAACGATCTTATTCTTTAATTAAGGACAATGAGGCACTTATTGAAATGAAGTATCATAAGTGGTCCTATGCAAAAGGTGATTGCTATGTAGGAGAGAAGTTTGTATCCATTAAACCGCAAAATGTGTGGATGCGAAAACTGGACATCCTAAAGAATAATGTCGATGTTGGGGATATAATATTTAATTGGAAGGGGCATATTATTATTCAGATTGAGGATGAGAATTATAAGATGCAAGAGTATTTGATGAAGCCCAATGGATTTTGGAAGAGAAACTATACTGTCTATAACTCCAATGAAAAGGTCCTATTTCACTTACATCCTAAATTTAGTTGGAAGACATTCGGAACTAACTTTACTGTAGAGATTGAGGAGTTTACTTTTAATGATAAAGAGCTCGCTTTTTTGGAAGAATTGATGGTGTATATGGTCTTTGGAATCAATTTACAAATGGCTCAAGCTGGAGCTGCAGCCTAGTACTTTATGAAGAATTTCATTGCATTAACGGTATTATTATTTGTTGCTGGTATATCAGCCGGGCAGGAGCAAACTCCAAACTATTCAAGTCCGGAAGCACTTACAGAATTGATGCTGGATTTGATTTCAGTGGAAATAGGAGAGGAGCCTGATTGGGAACTGTTCAGATCTTTATTTGCACCTGGAGCCAGGATGATGGCGCGGATAGAGCAAAATACAGGTGAAACGTCTATCATGGATTTGGATTTGGAAGCATTCATAACGCGTGTAGGTCCTAATTATGCTAAAGACGGCTTTGAAGAATATTCCAAAGGAACAAGCATTAATGAATTTAATGGGATCGCAACAGTTTTTCAAAGTTTTTACTGTCGGAATCTGAAAGGCACCTATGAAGAAACGGGTATCAATAGTTACAGTCTGGTGTATAAAGATGATCGTTGGTGGATTCTTCAGGTACTCTTTGTAAATGCTTCGGAGCAGTCTCCTTTACCTTCAAAATATCTGAACTCCAAGAATTAAACTATTAGTAAACAATCGTAGTTGGATTTCGTTATGCTTTCAGAGCATGAACATGATGAGCTTTTAAGTAAGGTTGATCATTCAATTGGATATTTTATAGTAGATTTGGGTTATTCAACAGGTATAAGACTTGAACACCTTAAGGCATCTAAGTACATATTGATTTTGGTTTCCGTGGTCTCCTTTAGTCTTTGTCAGTGTTGAAAATCAATAATGAAGCTTCCAATCTTGCAGGAAAGGTTGATTTTCTTAAACTTTCAGGCCTGCCTAATGTGATTTATACGTTTAACATGAAGCTGAGCCTGTGCTAAAGCTTTGCTTATGCAAAAGACCTATGTATCGCTACCCGTTCTATTTATCGGTTTCTTTTTTGTTGGAAATGTTTTTGCTCAATCCTTGACGCTCGACCCAAACCATTGTTTCTTTTCTCCAAAAGGAACCCTAAAACTTTTGGGTGAAACAGCTGTAGTGGATGATTATAATAATAATAAGCATTACGAACAGATTGCTGGTTGGGAAGTGCAAACAGATACTATTGTTTGGGGCTTAAAAGATGTTCAGGAAGGGACCTTGAATATTGAATTATTTGCTGGAATTTCAAGCTTAGAAGATGAAGGAACTGTCGCTATTTATGTTGGCGATCAGGTTCAAATTCTGGAAGTAAATGCCACAGGGAGTATCAATACTTTTCTTTCGCAGGGGGTGGTCAGTTTTGAGATTAGCCAGTCAGGTAATTATGAAGTCAAAATCAAGATAGAGGAACAAAACTCAAATAGTGATTTTGGATCTATAGAAAAACTCGAATTGTCAGGTTCTGCTTTGGTTGGAGCTAGTGTTTGGAAAAGACGTTGGCGCCCTGCAGCAATCCACGCTCCATTTATAAGTGACAATAGTAACCAAACTGAAATTACAGTATATGAAATGGATATCCTTACTCAGGATTTATGGTCATACCAGGTGATGTCAACAGAGTTTGGGTATGTTGGTTCTCCTTCGTCGCCATTTACCGGATTGAGTGGACTTAATTTCTCCCTTTGGTCTTTTGGAGCCAATGATGAGGAACCGCCTCACGAAGAGATGAGTCATTTGATATCAGTAGGAGGAGATGATGCCTATTTCGGTAGATATGGACATGAAGGAACAGGAGTGAAGCCCAGAGGGCACAATCCTTACCAAGGAGATGATTATTTTACATATACAGTTGCTGTTCGTAAGGAAGGTGGAGCTTTTTATAATACGTATTGGTCTTATTACTTAGATCCTGTAACACAGCATTGGAAATTATTTGGCTGTGGTAAAAAATTCAATGAGTCAGGAGTTGCTGGCTATATGAATCAAACTAGCTCATTTGTGGAAGTGGTTGGACCACCAAATAATTCAAGGACAGGGCACCGTGCACGAACTGTAGAATTTAGAGGTTGGCGTATGCAAGCTGATGGTACATGGAATCCACTCCATAGTATGGATCCTGTGTATAATACAGCTACTGCAATTAGTAATAAGGTCTGGAGTACCAATGATGCTAGTGATCGTTTTGTGTTGACTTGCGGAGGATTAGCTGACTCTCCTGCAGACCCTGGTATTGTAGTACTGGACAATCCTTCAGAGATTCCTTCGTATTTACAGGGAGCTTATTTAGATGAATTATATGAAATGCCTGCTTCTTTTGAAACTAAGGACGTGGAGTTATTAGGCGATGGATTGGTAAGGTTGAACTTTGATATATATGATTTGGGGACGAATCCAAATGCTCGTTTATATTATGGTAAGGAGTTTGCACTAACTGAGGGTATTTGGGCAGACGCCTTGATCGATGAATACTGGGAGAATTATGTTGATGTGGATTTGAGCCAAATTGACCAAGATATTTTAAGTGTGGACTTAGAAAATATAGACAGTGAGACAACCTATTACTATAGACTTCGAATTGAAAATGAGGAAGGTATAACCTGGTCTTTTGATACCGAATCCTTTCTATCTTTGAATACGGGAACGATCAATCTTTCACAATCAAATTTAATAAGCTATCCTAACCCTTGTAAAGGTAGTTTTATGATCCAAAATTATGAACAGGCTGAACAGCTGGATATATTTGATTCCCGTGCTAAAGCTGTCTCTTTTCAGGTAAATGCTTTCGGAGAGGTGGAGCTCGAATCTGTTTCGAAAGGAGTATATTATGTCTGTTTACTAGACAGAAAGATCATTGGAAAAGTAATTGTACAATAAATAAAAAAGCCTCCAAGCGGAGGCTTTTTTATTTATCCTTTACACAAACTAAGTGGCCATTAAATCGTGGGTATGAAATAATATAACTGGATACAGATTCATTTGGTAATTAAGGTTTTGAGGCCTTGAATTACGTTTAGATTTGTTTGATTGATTTATGAAAAGTTTATAAACTGAGAAAAAATGTATGCAGCAGTTATCTAAATGGATGCTTATTTGTCTTGTGTTGTTTGTGATTGAAGAGACTTCCTTTGCCCAAGTTTTTACACTGAATTGGCCTCAGGAAGTTTTGGAACATACTAGATCTTCAGATACTTCTTTTGCAATACTCATGCAAGCTGATACGGTCTTTACCTATCGACTTACAGATTCTTCTGAAATCTATTCTGATCAATATTATGAATATGCATTTAAGCAGGTCGATAAGGCTTTTCATGTAATAAGGGTCAATAAATTGGATAGTACCCATCTGACAGAATACTGGTTGGATAGATCCTGGAATAAAAAAAGGCAGTTATCCCTTCTGCCTCAAAATAGAAGAGAAAGTATTTATGATCATGAAAATGGCATAGTGGAAACAAGTATCACAGACCCCAATGGTTATCAGTCTTACTACAGGGAGTCTTTTGATAATTCCTTAAGGCATTTTCAACAGTTCAAAAATGATACATTTGATTCTTGTTATTTTATAGGAGATTCACTTTGGAATGGGATGCAAGTTCATATGTCGCTCAAGATTGAAAATGGGAATGACACGATATACTATACAATAATGGATCCTTTAGGCAGGAAATGGTTTGAAAAAACAGCTAGAGGAGATACTGCATGGCATTCTATTGAGGGAAGAGATACTATTTTTTACGAACAGAAAGGTGAGCGTTATTCAGAGAAAATATTTACTCCAGATAGTGTTTTTTATTTGGATAAATATCCTCAGGGCTTGGAAACTCAAACTGTTGGCGATCGAAAAACAGGTGAGAGTAATTCAGAGACTTGGAGAAGGGGTGTAATTATTGAACGAAGAGAAGTTCGTTCAGGGAAGTATGGGTTAATTAAACAGACTTATAGGCCCTATAAGGGTAAGATACGCCTAGCTCATGAAGAGCGGCCCATATCTAATAACAGTATACAGTATAAGAATCGCATCGATAGAGGATTCTATAAATTTATAATGGTCTATGCTGATGATGGCGTATTTCTATATCAGGATGTATGGGTAAAGGGTAAATGGGAAAGGAAATATGCGGAGGATTTGTTGGTAGGTGGACCTATAGGCTGTCGAACAGGGTATATTCCAGGGCAAGATTATTCCTATGTGATGGAAGAAGTGGAGGTCATTAAAGATGGAGTGACTTACCGAGACTCAAAGTATTTATGGTTCAAATATGAGGGTAGGTGGATCCCTTTTGATGATTTTAAACATAAAATTGCAAATGCCTTTAAGGGAAAAATTGGTGAAGATTCTTCTGATTTTACATTAGAATTAACTCAAAAAAGAACACTTGTATCTATGGATATCAAAACCAATAAATCCATTCATAAGAATAATTTCAAATCCATTGAAATACAGGGGCTGTATTACGGTACTTATACGGAGCAATATCAAGCTACAAAACGTTCAAATGCTTTTCAATGTAACATTAAGGTCTCAATTATAGAACCACCTCTAAAGCTTGTTGAATTTCAAAAGTAGAGTTGCAAAACTTAAATCTGTATATTCTTATTTCGCTTTCAAGAAGTGTAATTATTTGTTGGTCAATTGTTTAAGGAGTAGGGTGTTTTTACTTAACTCAAATTCATTGTCTAGGTGCTTTCTGATTTAGAATTTTATACCATAAAAATATTCTAAACGAAAACGTAGACATGTTAACTCAACTTGCTCCCTATTTCATTGGTTTGGTCATAATAAGTATCATTGCAGAAGCCATTTATAGTTCTGTAAAGCAATTGAACTTATATGATCGTAAAGATACCTGGACCAGTATTGGTTTTGGAGTTCTTGGAGTCCTTTCTCGTTTATTCCTGAAAGGTACTAATCTCGCTATTTGGCTTGCTATTTATAAATGGACACCCCTTCGGATAGAAACAAATGGCTGGACCATTCTTCTATTGTTTTTATTGAATGAATTTATATTCTATTGGTTCCACCGATTAAGCCATGAGCTGCCATTCTTATGGGTCACCCATGTCAATCACCATTCATCCAATAAGATGAATTTTAGTGTAGCGGCCCGTACTCCATTTATGAATTCCATTCACCACATTGTGTTCTGGATACCATTACCATTATTGGGATTTGATCCGGTTTTAATTTTATTGGTTGAGACCTTGAGTTTCTTTTCGGCATTTATTCAGCATACAACTCTAATTCCGAAGTTGGGCTTTTTGGAATGGTTTTTGAATACCCCTTCACATCACCGGGTACATCACGCATCCAATCCGAAATACATCAACAAGAATTATGGAAATACCTTGATTATTTTCGATCGCTTATTTGGAACCTTTGAAGAAGAGTCGGAAGAAGCTGTTTATGGGGTCACAAAGAATCCTGTTAATCGAAGTTTTATAAATATGATCTTTCATGCCTGGATAGATTTGATTAATGATATTAAAGGGAAATTGTTCAGCAGAAACAAAAGTTTTTAATTGTTGGATATCTATGAAATAGTAGAGGTTTGAAGAACTATTGATGATGTAGATTTAGTTATAGAAAAAATCGTTTTTGTCAATTGTGTAATTATTCTATTTTTAATGGTAATATTTTCAAACATTTAAGAAACAATACATGGATAGCAACCCAAATTCGAACGGTAAGTGTCCTTTCCTAAATGGAACACTTCATCAGACAGCAGGCGGAGGTACAACCAATAAAGATTGGTGGCCCAATGCACTGAATCTGAATATCTTAAGACAACATTCTTCTCTAGTAAATCCGATGGATCCTGATTTTGATTATGCAGAAGCATTCAAGGATTTGGATTATGCAGGTTTGAAAAAGGATTTGAATGATTTGATGACTGACTCAAAGGATTGGTGGCCTGCAGATTATGGTCATTATGGTCCATTCTTTATCCGTCTTTCCTGGCACGCAGCAGGTACATATCGTATTGCTGATGGAAGGGGAGGAGCCGGTACTGGATCGCACCGTTTTGCACCTTTAAATAGTTGGCCAGATAATACCAACCTGGATAAAGCCAGATTATTACTATGGCCAATCAAACAAAAGTATGGTAAGAATGTTTCTTGGGGAGACCTGTTTGTACTTGTTGGAAATGTTGCGTTAGAATCGATGGGTTTAAAGACTTTTGGTTTCGGTGGAGGTCGTGCTGATGTATGGCAACCAGAAGAAGATATCTATTGGGGTACTGAGACTGAATGGTTAGCAGATAACCGTTATGAAGGAGATCGTGAACTGGAAAATCCATTAGCGGCGGTTCAAATGGGATTGATCTATGTGAATCCTGAAGGTCCTAATGGAAACCCTGATCCTATTGCTGCTGCAAGAGATATCAGAGAGACCTTTGGCCGTATGGCGATGAATGATTACGAAACGGTTGCTTTGATTGCTGGAGGCCATACCTTTGGTAAGACACATGGTGCTGGGGATGCTGCAAAAGTAGGAAGAGAACCTGCTGCTGCGCCAATTGAAGCAATGAGTATGGGGTGGATGAATGAACATGGTACAGGTAAAGGTGCTGATACGATAACCTCTGGTTTGGAAGGTGCTTGGACAACCACACCTACTAAGTGGAGTAATAATTATTTTGAAAACTTGTTTGGATACGAATGGGAATTGACGAAGAGTCCAGCTGGTGCTCACCAGTGGAGGCCTAAGGATGGTGCTGGTGAAGGGTTAATACCAGATGCGCATGATCCTAATAAATCCCATGCACCATTTATGCTAACGACCGATCTTTCCTTACGCTTTGATCCTGCTTATGAAAAGATTTCTCGTCACTTCTATGAGAATCCAGAAGAGTTTGCTGATGCTTTTGCAAGAGCTTGGTTCAAGTTGATGCACAGAGATATGGGACCTAAGTGTTGTTATCTAGGGCCTGAAGTTCCGGCTGAGGATTTGATATGGCAGGATCCGGTACCGGCGGTTGATCATGAATTGATCAGCGATGCTGATGCCAGTGCATTGAAAAAGCAAATTTTGGCTACTGGTCTGTCTGTTTCTAAATTAGTTTCTGCAGCCTGGGCATCTGCCTCTACCTTTAGAGGTTCCGACCGAAGAGGTGGAGCCAATGGAGCAAGAATAAGACTTGCCCCTCAAAAGGATTGGGCGGTAAATAATCCAGCTCAACTTTCAGAAGTACTAAATGTGCTGGAAGGGATTCAGTCTGCATTCAATTCAGCATCAGGAAGTAAGAAAGTTTCTTTGGCTGATTTGATTGTCCTTGCAGGTTGTGCAGGTATTGAGGAAGCATGTTCAGCCGCAGGTAAGCAAGTAAGCGTGCCATTTACGCCTGGACGTACTGATGCAAGTCAGGATCAAACCGATGCATCTTCTTTCGATGCACTTGAACCACAGGCAGATGGATTCAGGAATTATACTAAAGGAAGATATAATATTTCTCAGGAAGAGATGCTTGTAGATAAGGCACAGTTATTAGGTCTTACCATTCCTGAAATGACTGCTTTAGTAGGTGGTATGCGTGTACTGGATACAAACTGGGACGGATCTGATGCTGGTGTATTTACAGACAGACCTGGAGTTATGAGCAATGACTACTTTATTAACGTACTTGATATGAATGTTAAGTGGTCTGCAGTGGATGATAGTGAGCAGCACTTTAATGGCGTACATCGTGTAACTGGGCAAAAGCTTTGGAGCGGTAGTCGTGTTGATCTGATATTTGGCTCTAACACGGAATTGCGAGCAGTTTCTGAGGTTTATGCTTGTGCTGATGGCGAGGATAAATTTATCAGCGATTTTATAGCAGCTTGGGATAAGGTTATGCAAGCTGATCGCTTTGAACTTTAAATCAATCGACTTTACATATCCGTAAAAAAGAAAAGGTGGCTCAAGGATTTGAGCCGCCTTTTTCATACCAAAAAATTGTTGTAAAGTTTATTTTTATAACTCAGTCGATTCATTTGAATAGACTCTTATATAATCTATTTCCATGGTTCTTGGCCAAATCGAGGTATCCACACCATGTTTTCCTCCCCAGTTGCCTCCAATAGCTAGATTAAGAATCAGATGAAATTGTTGATCAAACGGCCAATAGGCAAAGTGATCTTTCGTTTTGTGAAAAGTATGATAATGATGCTCATCAACATACCAATCTATTCTGTCCTTTTTCCAATCTATAGTGTAGGTATGAAATTCATCTTCCGAATCCAGGATTTCAATACTTCCTGTTTTCTGTGTGAATATCATGCCATTAAAGGCTTCTGTATGCGGTGTTCCAAAGATAGAATCTCGTTCGAATCCTACGTGTTCCATGATGTCGATTTCTCCACTTTTAGGCCAATTGCCATATGTATTGTGAGTGGGTAACATCCAAATCGCAGACCAAGCACCTAGTCCACCTGTAACTTTTGCCCTGACATCTATTTTTGCATATTTGAAGTCAGCTTTGTCTTTACTGACCAAACGTGCAGAAGTGTAGTCTTTTGTGCCCATAGTTTGCTTGTGCGCCTCTATGGTCAAAATGCCGTTTTTTACTCGGGCATTGTCAAGGTTTCTTTCAGTGTAGTATTGTAGTTCGTTATTACCCCAGCCACATATTTTAGGACAACCATCTCCAACATCATAACTCCATTTAGATTCATCCGGATGTCCCTCATAGTCAAACTCCTCAGACCAGATCAAATTATTTGCTTCAATGGCATTATCCTTTAGCAGTAAATTGCTTGTAACTAGGATGCTGACCGCAGCAATAATTATAATCAGGAATATTCGAACTTTCATGTATTCAAAATTCTGTGTTTAATAAATACTGATGGGGTATCCTTTAGATACTCCCATCAGTAAAAGCATCAAATATTAATTAGCAATTAGCTGGAAGGTCCAGAATGCACCACCAGTACCACTTATATCTACGTTGATTGTAATAATCTCAGAAGTTCCGTCATTTACATAACTCATAACTTCGTATGTTACTGAACCGTCCGGTGTTGGAGGTCCTGCAGCGTATTCACCACCATTAAATGCTTTAGAAAGTCCAATGAATGCACCTGTTCCTGTTACTGTGATAAATGCAGGGTCAGGATCATTAGCTTCCTGGATAGTAAATGCGTGCGTTCCTGATCCCCATGCAACAGCATCAGCTGGAAGTGCAGTTTCATCTGTACAACCTGGAGGATCTATACCGTGATAACCTTCTGCCCAGATACTTCCTTTAGCATCATATTGGAACGTACCATCATCAGAGAAGATATACTCATCATCAAAGTGACAATCTCTTACGGTAATATCTTCTACATTATTAGCCCACCAGTCACCACAACCAGGACATGGACCTACCATCATAGCACCTGCTACTGGGTTTAGTTTCCAAGTCTTAGTTCCGTTACCATGTAGCTTAGATGCATTGAAGGTTAAGCTTGATACAGTTACGTTTGTATTTGCTACAGATGAACCATTTGCATTAGTTGCAGTTAATTGAACTGCGTATGCACCATCACTAGCGTAAGTATGTACTGGACTTTCTTCAGTAGATGAATTACCATCACCAAAATCCCATAGGTAGGAATCAGCACCAGTTGAACTATTCGTAAATGTTACAGTACTTCCATCTATATCTGCAGAGAATGAAGCTGCTGGAGGAGCACCAGGTAGATCAGGCTCATCATTAGGATCATCATAAGATACTAGAACGAATCTCCAGTAACCACCAGCTGCAACTAAATCAGTTTCCAATGTTAGATAGTCTACTGGACCGTCTGTATTCAAATCAACAACTCTATATGTTACTGACTGCTGAGGAACAGTGTACTCACCGTCTGTACCTACCTTCGCAAGTGCAATGTGTGCACCAGTTCCGATTACAGAAAGCGTAGCAGCTTGAGGATCATATTCAAATGTGAATGTTCCTGAACCAAATGCAGAAAGATCTTCACCATCGTTGTTTGTCATTGCAGCAGCATCAGTCTCGTCAATACAAGCACCTGCTACTCCATCATTCCAAACACCCCAATCTGCATAAACCATACCATTTGAGTTATACTCATAAGTACCGTCAAGGCTGAAGATATACTCCTCTTCCATAACACACTCACGAGAACCGATAGGTTCATTTAGACCGTAAGCCCACCAGATTTCAGAGAAATTTGCAGGTCCAACCTGCATTGGATATTGCTCATTTGATAGATCTCTGTTTAGTTTCCAAATCTTAGAATCTTCACCCGTCAATTTCTTGATCTGACTGTTAGGGTCAACAACAAGAATACTTTCAGTTGATGAATTCGATCCACCGGGACCATTTGCTGTTAAGGTAATTGTATAGTTACCTTCCATTGTATAGGTGTGGGATGGACTTTCGTCAGTACTTGTAGCACCATCACCAAAATCCCAAGAGTAAGAATCTGAATCAACAGACTCATTTGTGAATGTCCAGGTAAAAGGATCATTTGTATCCTGTACTGGAGTAAATCGAGCCTTTGGAGGATCGATAGTAGAAACTACTTCATCATCACTGCTACATGAGGAGAAGAAACCTACAGCCAATATAAGACTGCAATACATTAGATATTTAACTTGTTTCATAATTAAATGTTTAGTAGTTGTATTAGAATTTTAAGCTTGCTAATTGAGTTTAGCTATTAATAACCAGGGTTTTGTGTTAAAACCCCGTTACTTAAATCAATTTGTTGTTGTGGAATAGGGAAAACTTCGTGTTTTCCACTCTGGAAGCCTAAGCCTCCTAAAACTTCTCCTGCACGACCCTGACGAACCAAATCAAAGAATCGGTGACCTTCCAGGCCTAATTCCACTCTTCTTTCATGCAGAATAGCATCAAGCAAGGCTTGTCCAGATGCCGAAACATCAGGAAGCACTCCTGGCTCTGCATTTCTTCTCGCACGTTCACGGACCATATTCAGAGAAGTTAAAGCAACTAATTCCTGTCCATTATGATATGCTGCCTCTGCATGCATCAATAAAAGATCTGCATAGCGAATCAATCTGTCATTCGGTTCACCATTCATATTGGGATCTCCAATGTTGATCTCTTCATGCTCACTTCGGCTTACGAAATATTTCTTTGAGTAATAATCGTGATCGAACCCTGTTGCCGCTTTAGTGAAAACACCGCGATCTCCCAGCGTATCTCCTTCCATAAATACAGAAGACTTAAGTCTAGGGTCGCCTTCTTCAAATTCATCGACAAAATCCTGAGTTGGAAGGTTAAAGCCCCAACCGCCGAATTGACCTCTTGGTAGCTGGTAAACGACTGCAAGATTACCCTCGTTAGCACCATTTACAGAACCCCAGTATCCGCCACCAAATGGTGATCTTTGGATCTCGAAAATAGAACCAGGACCATTTTCTCCTGATTTTACAAAGATGTCACGGTAGTCTTCATCCAAAGAATATTCACCAGAATTGACTACAAGTTCAGCATTGGTTTGAGCCTCTTGCCATTCACCTTGATATAGGTGCGCTTTAGCCAATAGCGCAAGCGCAGCTCCTTTAGTTGCTCGCCCTACCTGAGTAGAATTGTACTCACTTTTATTAGGAAGGAATGCTGCTGCCTCAGTTAAATCAGATTCAATAAGCGCCCAGATTTCTTCTGCAGAACTTCTAGGTGTGTTATACTCACTAGGTAAAAGCAATTTATCTACTAATGGTACTCCACCGTACATGGTTACTAATTCAAAGTAGTAGTGAGCACGCAAAAAATAGGCTTCAGCTACCAATTGAGCTTTGAAGTCTGGATCTATCATATCGTTAGTCATACTGCCAACGTTTTCAATAACAAGGTTGGCTCTGTAAATACCGATGTATTTAGCTGTCCAATCTGCGTTTGTATGAATATTATTAGCAGTACCCTGAAATACAGACAATGCTTCAAGTTGTGGTTGGTCAGTTACCCCTGAACCACCTTTAATTGCATCATCTGAGGAAAAATCACCAAAGAACCATCTAAAGTGATAAACACTATTGGTGAAGTTATACTGAAGCGGATCATACGCTGCTGTAATAGCTGCAATCGCATCGTCCTCGTTTTGATAAAAGTTACTTTCTAATTCACCAAGTATTGGAAGCTTATTAAGCTCGTCCTCACAACCTGTGAACCCTATTGTGAAAAGGGCAAGGATCGCAAAGGTTTTAAGTATATGTTGACTTAATTGTTTCATAATGATTAGAATTGAATGTTAATACCGCCCATGAATATCTTCGCTTGTGGATATAGCCCACGATCAACACCATAGTTCAGGTTAGATGAAATACTGTTGTCATATGGATTAGCCTTGCCAATTTCTGGATCCAACCCGGTATAGTTTGTGAATGTTAAAAGATTTTGTGCGGATAC
>OMKD01000313.1 GCA_900299495.1 Sphingobacteriales bacterium | reverse complement strand
CGATCTGCTTCATCCAGAATCAGGCACTCAAAATTATTAAAATCCGTATACCCCATATTCAAATGAGATATTAATTTACCAGGGGTTGCCACAACGATATCCACCCCCATATTCAATGCTTTTTTTTGCTGATCCCAATCGGCACCATCTCCACCACCATAAACGGCTATAGATCGAAGATTTGTGAAGTATGCAAAACCTTGAATTTGCTGATCAATTTGTAAGGCAAGTTCCCTTGTGGGAGCAATAACCATAGCCTTAACACCAGGCTTAGTATTTCCTTCCAACAAATGAAGAATAGGTAAAATAAAGGCAGCTGTCTTACCGGTTCCTGTCTGCGCACATGCGATTAGATCTCTACGGTCCAGAATAGATGGTATAGTCTTTTCCTGAATGGGTGTAGCCTTTTCAAAGCCCATATAAGAAAGGGCTTCTAATAACCAATCATTTAATCCTAAATCCTCGAATTTCATATTACAGCTATCATTTATTCAGTCAATATTAATGATATAATTAAACAATATTAAAAGATTCGGCAAAAGGGCAGTAAGATTTCCAAAAAATATTAAAAATCAAGCCTCATTTTCAATTAATCGCCGCTTAAAAACCATTGCTTTAACTTTCCGTTTCAACACGAGATCTTTTTCATCTAATAATCCCTTTATTACATTAATACAATCTGACTTTTGCTTATCATCAAAGGCCACCCAATAGGAAAGTGCATTTAAAGCAAGTGCATCTTCAAGGAAGGAAAAACTTACGGATTGAGAATCTTCAATTAACTTTTCTTCGTTTAAAGACCAGCCGAAAAGAGAAAGTGCTTTTATTATACGATCAGGGCCAGTTCTTTTGCTTCTTGCAAAGTCTATAAAGACATTCATAGCTTCTGTCTCAGGATCCACAGACCAATCTGTTTGATAAAAGACTATCAATTGGCCTTCAGGACTCATTATTCTATTTAAATTTGGCCCAAGCAAATTGAAATCTGCATGATGAATAGATTCCTGAAAAACTCCTAAAACGACCGATCCTTGCTCAAAAAACACTTTTTCAAAACTCGCATTAACCACATCAAGTCCTTTTAATCGCGCCTTTTGAACCATTGAACTGGATAGATCTACTCCGGTTACAAGGTCAGGAAACGGAATTTGCTTTGCTAAAGCATAAAGTAATTCGCCCGAGCCACATCCGAAGTCTACGATTTTCCCAAAAGGTTTATTTAGTTCTTGTGAAAATATCTTATTTTTTATGAAGTCTACCAGAGCAAATCGCAAAGGGTGAATACTTGCATATTTTTCGGCTAAAAAATCATAATGTCTCTCTAGTTCTTTCATAATAACGCGGTAATGCTAACTTCTTAAATTACTTAAATATTTCCGAAAACATAAATCGATCTGATTTAAATATTTTAATTATATACCCTGAGGTAGGTATACCCTATTATAAACACCCCGAGAACTTATCACTAAGTATAATTATTGGCAGGATGCCTTCATTTCAATTACAATTTTCAAATATTTAATTCTATATTTGTAATAAAGCGATTAACATATTATAATTAACAAGGTCTCGAGAAAAACTATGTCTAACATTAGATTAATATTTTGCATAATATTAACAATTATAGGTTTTAGTTCCTGTGATCCACAAATTGTGCGCCCAATTGATGATGAGCTCGTGAAAGCAATCGAGAGCTTTAGTGCCGATGGTACTTTAAATTATTACATCTTCCCAGATGAAGGCGACTACTCTAACTATTCTCCAAATTCTGATCTTCCCTATACCATAGACAAAAAGAAAATTGAATTAGGTAAAATGCTGTTTTTTGAAACGGCATTAGGTGCGTTTCCAGCAGTTGATCAACCTGATTGTTATGAAACCTACTCTTGTGCTTCTTGTCATTTACCTGAATTCGCATTCACACCAGGTTCTCCTCAAGCTATTGCAGATGGTGGCGTAGGATATGGAATTTATCGCTACAAAAACAACGACTATAATAACAATCAACCTGATGCTCAAGGAGCAAGACCGCTCTCTTTGATCAATGTAAGTTATGTTAATAATACGCTTTGGGCAGGTGTTTCGGGTGGAGACTTCCTAAATGCATCTACAACAGATCTTTGGGAGGATACTGTTATAAACAATTATACGGAGCTTACTGCACTCAATGCTGAAGGATACCCAGGCATAGAAACACAGAACATTGAAAATATTAATATTCATAGGTTCAAATTTGATGCTGAATTCCTAGAAACCAATGGTTATAAAGAAGTTTTTGAGGAAGCATTTGAGGAGTTTGGTCCAGACTACGCTACAGAACATTCAGAAGAAGCTTTTAGCTTTGCTATCTCAGCTTACTTAAGAAGTATTTATGCAAACGATGCACCTTTCCAGCAATTTCTTTTGGGTGATTATGATGATGCTCTGACGCTCAATCAAAAAGAAGGGGCTTTACTTTTCTTTGGCGAAGCAGGATGTGCAAAGTGTCATAATGCGCCTAACTTAGGTGGATATTCTTTCCATGCACTTGGTACAAAGGATCTTT
>OMKD01000312.1 GCA_900299495.1 Sphingobacteriales bacterium | reverse complement strand
TCTTATGCAACGATTTGGGGATCATATTCGAATAGAAGCATTTATTCGTGATTTAAGTTTGCGAGGAGTTTTGGTGGTTATAAGTTTACTCGGTTTTGGAGTTATACTGAGCTTTTATAACCTTTGGCTCATGCTCATCTTCTTGTTGTTTTCCTCTTTGAGTACCTGGCTTATAATAGCTTTTCTTCCAAAACGAAAAATGCTGGATAATCAAAGTTTTAATCTTGCATCAGAAGAGCAGGAATTACTCTGGGAGTATGTAAGTCATGTGGATACTGTCCGGATGAATCGATATACTCAAAAGCTTCGATTGAATTGGCTTAAGTATCAGGAGGACCATCTGAAACTGGATAAAGTCCAACTGAAACTTTCAATGATGCAGGAGGGGGGAGCCTCTTTCATAAATCTTTTAAGAGATACCATCATAAGTTTATTTGCTGCCTATTTAGTTATCCAGGGAGAGATGTCGCTGGGTAGTTTGATTGCGATTCAGTTTATAGTTGCTCAATTAAATGTATCCTTTCAGCATGTGCCAGCCTTGATAAGTTCAGCGCAGGATGCCTTTTTAAGTGCAGAGCGTATAGAAAATCTAAAGGTTTTTGAATCCTCATTCGATGGTGATGAATCTATCAATGCCTTTAAATCATTAGAAGTCAAGGATCTTAGCTTTTCATATAAACCCGGTAATAATTGGGAATTAAAAGGAATTGAATTCAGTATAGGAAGGGATGCTTTTGTTGCTATTGCAGGAGTCTCAGGCTGTGGAAAGACTACCTTATTAAAGCTGCTCGCAAAAAAATATGAAGGATATAAAGGGAGTATTCTTTTAAATGATACAATTGAGTTGCAGTCGATAGCTAAAGACTCCTATTGGGAGCTTACCGCTTATGCCCAAGCGGATGATCCTGTGTTTTCGACAAGTATCTTAGAGAATATATTAATGGGACGTTCCTTAGATACAGCATGGCTTAAAACATGTTTGGATCTTGTGGAAATGTTGGATTTTGTAGAAGAGCTACCTAACCATGTGCAAACTAAATTAGGAGAGCAAGGGATTAATCTATCCTTTGGACAGCAACAACGAATATTATTGGCAAGACTTATTTATACAAAGCCATCTCTTGTTTTTGTTGATGAAATTCCAAATGCGCTAAGTGAGGCACAAACTCTTCGAATAATAAAGAAGATCAGGTTAGCGCTTCCTGGACTTACTGTGGTTATGTGTACCCACAGTAAAAATCTGGTATACTATGCAGACAAGGTTTTACACATGCATGGTGGAGAAGTGGTGGATCAAGGTAAAGGACTAGAGCTTGAACGTCGATCAATTTCCTTCAGAAACTTATTTACGGAATAAACGGGTAACGAATGTCTTTGAGGTAAAGACCTGAAGCATCTACTGATAGACTTTTTTTCAAAAGGCTTTGTTCTTCGAGTGCTTGTTTTACTTCTTGGAGGCTAATTTTATCCTGACCTACATTTAGGCACATACCCACGATTAGTCTTATCATGCCTCTTAAAAACCGGTTGGCAGCAATATTAAATACCCACTGATGTTCATCAAATGTCCATTCTGCATGATAGATCTCACAGCGCATGGTGTTTGCATCATTATTACTCTTACAGAAAGGAAAGAATTCCTCATAATCTAACAGAAGTTTAGCGGCTTCTTGCATTTTGTCCTGATCTGTAAATCTGCTGAAAGCGTAATAGTGTGCCGTATCAATTTCAAAAGGATCCTTCCGGGTGATGATTCGATATTCATAGGCTCTGTGGCTGGCATCAAATCGGGCATGGTGCTCAGGTTCTACAGGTATGATTCTGAAAATAGAAATATCTTTTGGTAGGTGTTTATTCAGTCTGTACTGGAAGTTCTTTGGTAATTCCTTATCAAGATCAAAATGAAGAAAAAACTGTTTGGCATGCACACCGGTATCTGTTCTCCCACAGCCTATTACTGAGGTAGGTGTATTTAAAAGTGTTGATAAACTGAGCTCTATGGTGTCCTGAACGGTCGGTCGATCTCCAGGTTGTTTTTGCCAACCCTGATAATTCGTTCCACGATAAGCTAATTCCAGAAAGTATCTCATTTTGATAAAATAAAAAAGTGCACTCTTAATGATAAAAGAGTGCACGTAAGGGTAAAACCCTAATATCAACCTAATAATTGTTTTGTCAAATTAGCTGTATTCAAATATACAAAATTTTCATGCTCAATTCCAATTGAATTGTTAAAAGTGCTTAGGCTACTTTTAGCTTTGAAAGTTTTGATTTGCTGAGCTTTGCTTTTACGAATTCCAGATCAATTTCCAATGAAGTGACTTCTGGTGTAGAAGGCAATTCAAACATTGGATCTGTCATTATAGCTTCACAGATTGATCTCAATCCTCTTGCTCCAAGTTTATAGTCCAGGGCAAGCTTGGAAATGTGATCTACTGCATCATCCGTAAAACTCAACTCAACATTTTCTAATTCGAATAGTTTCTGATACTGTTTCACTAAAGCATTTTTAGGCTCAACCAAAATACGCTTAAGTGTTTCAACAGTTAATGGCTCCAAATATGTAAGTACCGGTAAACGTCCAATCAATTCAGGAATCAACCCAAATGATTTCAAGTCCTGATGCGTTACATATTGCAGAAGATTATCATTGTTTATCTCTTCTTTGTCGTGAGAATTAAATCCGATAACCTGTGTATTTATTCTTCTACCAATATTTTTTTCAATTCCATCGAATGCTCCTCCGCAGATGAAAAGAATATTTTTGGTATTTACTTTGATCAATTTTTGCTCTGGGTGTTTACGACCTCCCTGAGGTGGTACGTTTACTTCGGTACCCTCAAGCATTTTAAGCATAGCTTGCTGAACTCCTTCACCAGATACATCTCTTGTAATAGAAGGATTATCAGATTTACGTGCAATTTTATCTATTTCATCAATATACACGATACCTCTTTCGGCCGCTTCTACATTATAATCACATACCTGAAGCAAACGGCTAAGAATACTTTCGACATCCTCACCTACATATCCGGCTTCTGTAAATACAGTTGCATCAACGATAGAGAAAGGAACATCAAGAAACGAGGCAATGGTTTTTGCCATAAGCGTCTTTCCTGTACCCGTTTGTCCAACGAAAAGAATATTGGATTTTTCTATCTCCACATCGTTTGCCGAAGCAAGTGCATTCTGAGCTAATCTTTTGTAGTGGTTGTACACTGCTACAGATAGATATTTCTTTGCATCGTCTTGCCCAATAACATAGTGGTCAAGGTGATCTTTGATGTTAAGAGGGGTAAGATTCTCAGGTAGATCGAATTGGCCTTTGCCTTTTGATTTGGAAGATGATTTGGAATGTACCTCTTCATTGACGATTAAAGCCGCCTGATCTACACAGGATTCACAGATATATCCATCCACACCTGCAATCAAAAGTGATACTTCTGATTTGTGTCTTCCACAAAAGGAACAATTGTTGCCTTCTTTTTTACCCATGAAAAATTATTTCTCATCCACAGCTAAGGCTGTGGATGTATTGATTACTTTGATTTATTCTTATCAAGGACTTCGTCAATAAGACCGTAGTCCAATGCTTCTTTACCGACCATCCAGTTATCACGCTCACAGTCTTCTGCGATTTTATCGTAATTCTGTCCCGTATGGTTTGCAAGGATATCATACAACTCTTTCTGCATCTGCTTGATTAGTTTGTATGAAATTTCCATATCTGTAACTTGTCCTTGCATGCCACCTAGAGGTTGGTGAATCATTACTCTAGAGTGCTTTAGACAAGCTCTTTTTCCTTTTGTACCTGCACACAACAGAACCGCTCCCATTGATGCTGCAAGACCTGTACAGATTGTACTGATATCAGGCGTTACGTACTGCATAGTGTCATAAATTCCCAAACCTGCAATTACAGACCCTCCTGGAGAATTGATGAACATAGTAATATCACGTTTAGGATCTGTTGATTCTAGGAATAGCAACTGAGCCTGAATGATATTCGCCACCTCTTCATTTACACCCGTTCCCATGAAAATGATTCTATCCATCATTAATCTTGAGAATACATCCAATTGAGTAGCATTCAATTGACGTTCTTCAATGATGTAAGGTGTTAGGTTTGTTGGGTTTACAAAAGTACTGCCTGAGACATGCTTTTGGTAATCATGTAATGTGTTTCCATTGATTCCTGCATGCTTTGTAGCATATTTTTCAAACGCTGATTTCTTAAACATAAGAAGGATGTTGTTATTTGAGATTTATTGAATTGACCATAATTTACCTAATAAAAAGGTATATAGCCAAACAAACAGCATACAAACTTAGTTGCATGCTGTTCACTCATTAACGATTTAAAAATCTTTATTATTGATTTTTCTCGTTTCTATCTTGTACAATATTTCTGAATTCCTCAATAGAAATAGACTGATCTACAATCTTAACAGCATCTGCAATCTGGTCGAAAAGTTTCTTCGTACCAATTTCATTTGCCATATTACTAACCTGCTTTTGGTCAGCCATAAGACGGTCAACAGTAGACTCGATAAATTCAGGATTATCCATTCCCTGCATGTAAGCTCTGATCTGCTTAGCCATACCTTCACGGATTTCTGATTCTTCAATCTTTACTTCAAATTTTTCTTCCAGTTTTTCTCTGATCAAAGACCATTTAACACTGATAGAATATTGAGGGTATTCTTCCTCAATCTTTTCAGGAGTATTCTTTTCGTCAGCAAAAGTCAACCATTTCTTCAAGAAAGCATCCGGTAGATCGAAGTTGTTTTTCTCCATGATTGCATCCTGAATATCTCTGTGAAGTAGATTTGTAGTTTGCTCTTTGTAGAACTTACCTATTTCTTCACGGATAAATTCTTTTGCTTCTTCAAGAGAGCTTACTTTTCCTTCTCCAAAATTCTTATCAAAGAATTCTTGATTGTATTCCGCAGGGGTAAGTCTTGTTACTTCTGTGATTGTACCTTCAAACTCAGGATTTACCTCTTTGTCCATTTGGTCATCCTCAAGATTCAAAAGGTATTTCTTGATATATTTTTCGTCTGGTGAACCTTGCTCCAAGTTATTAACATTGAAACGGATGGTGTCACCTGCTTTTTTGCCAAGAATCTCTTTTTTAGCATCATCAGTTAGACGATCTGCTAATAGAGAAATTGTTGTTTTGTGACCATCTGCTTTTACTGCATCACCTTCAAGCTCAACAGCATCGATCTTCACCATATCATTCTCGATGATCGCTTCTTCAGTTGTGTTTCTGTCACCATGTCTTTTAGTAGCAGTCTCTAATTCAATGTTTACAGTGTTGTCATCAACATCAACTACATAATTAGTGAATTTAGATCTTCCATCTACTCCCTTAAGCTCGAATTCTGGTACTAGACCGATGTCGAAAGTAAAGGTAAAGTCTTTCATGTCATTTGTATCGAAAACAACTTCTTCCTGAGAATCTGAAGGAATAGGCTGACCAACGAAATCTTTTTGGTGCTCAGTAAGGTATGACACCAAATGATCTTGCATCTTTTTGTTAACTAAATCAACTAATAGAGCCTGACCGAAATTCTTTTTTATAAAGCCCATTGGTGCTTTTCCTTTACGGAATCCTTTGATTTGAGCCTGAGCCTGGTATTTCTTTAATTCAGTTTGAAAAGCATCTTTGTACTCCTCTTTTCCCACCTGCACAGTTAATGTCGCTGTAAGATTATCAACGTTCTCTCTGACAACTTTTGACATAATATTTATTTATTTTGAGACAATTTCTAAAAAAACCTATCGCTTGAGGTTTAGAAGGGAGGGATACTCGTGTGAGATTAAGACATCCCGTTCTTGACCACAAGTACAATGTAAAACAGATCCAATCGTTCAATGTAGTATAAACAAAAAAATCCCCATTTGGGGATTTTGTGCGGGTGGAGGGACTCGAACCCCCACGCCG
>OMKD01000311.1 GCA_900299495.1 Sphingobacteriales bacterium | reverse complement strand
GATTGAGAATTACAAACCTGAAAACCGTACCTACAAATACGATTTTTTCTATGATAACTGTGCTACTCGATTAAGAGATATTATAGAAGTATCTGCTGCAGATAGATTGTCTTATACTGCATCAGAGCATTCAGATCGCGTTTATAGAGATCTTTTAATTGAGAAATTGGAAAGTGTTCCTTTAGTATTATTAGGTATAAATCTAATCCTTGGGCCTAATACCGATCAACCTGCAGATTTTAGGGGCGAGATGTTTTTACCGTCGTATCTCATGGATAATATGGATGCATTCGCAAAAGATGGTCAGGGCGAAGCAATAGTAGGACCTAAAAAGCTAGTATTTCCTGAGCGACTTGAGTTTTCCAAAGCATCTTTTTACAGGCAACCCGCTTTTTATGCATTACTACTTTTGATTTTGTCTTTTGTACTGTTCCGAACCGAAAGTTTGCCCCTGCTTCAAAAAGGGATAGCTATTGTTTTATTTAGCCTTAGTGGTATATGCGGACTCTTGTTTTTGTTTATGTCGTTCTTTACAGATCATCAGACCACCTATATGAATTTAAATCTTTTTTGGGCAAACCCGATTAGTTTCATTTTTCTGATGAACCTGAAAAGCAAGCAATTGAAATTCCCCATTTTATTAAATATTCAGAAGGTATTATTACTGTTGGGTTTATTGGTTTTGTTTGTACTGCCGATTTTACAAGAGATCACAGGAAGAGCATTTTTGGGCAGTCTTCCTTTACCAAAGCATTATCCATATCAATTATTCCTTTTTGCTGTAATGGCTATGCTGTGGATTCAGTATGCTAAGTTTACCGCTGAACGGGAATGAATTAGACTAAGCAAATAAACAGATATTGTTTTTCAATATGTGTAATATGCTAGTTTTTTTGGTGTTTTATGGCGTATGTGTTGCATTTAAGAGATGAATTTAGGATCATCTGGGTCATTTTGGTCGTTATATATCCAAAAAATGTATTTAAGCAGCTTTTGAACATATTTATGTTTAATTTATTCAAACATTCTACAGAAGAGGTGTACATACAAACCAATCCACACCTAAAGCTTACCCACCTATTCGGAATTGTAAATTTTGATAGTAACATTCCAATAGACAAGAAATGCAAAGATTTTTCATCTTTTTAACATTACTTTTTAGTTCCCTAAGTCTTTTTGCTCAGGAGGTCATTAATGTCAATCATTGTTGTAGTTTTCATGGAGCTGACAGACAGGGTAGGATATATGCTTATGATTCTGATCATGATGCTGAGATTGCATTGAGAAAAATCATGGAGTATACAGGCTTGCCTGCGAATTTTGAATTGAAAGCAACTAATGTGCCCAACGCAGCAGCAGCGCTGCAAGGCTACAAAAGATATATTTTTTATAACCAATCCTTTATGCAGCGTATCAGTCAGAATACACAATCTGACTGGACTGCCTATTCTATACTTGCCCATGAGATTGGTCACCATCTTTCTGGTCATACACTAAATGATGATCAGGACAGACATGTGGTGGAATTACAGGCAGATGTTTTTTCCGGATATATTCTATATCAAATGGGGGCTACTCAGGCTGAAGCTTTATTGGCTATCAATGAGCTTGCCGATGAGGTGGAAACGCCAACGCATCCATCAAAATATGATCGTAAGCTTGCCGTTATTGCAGGTTGGAATAAGGCTAAAAAGCATTTTACAAAAAAGCCAGATTTTGATCCTAGTGCTGCCGTTAATAAGAATTATTCACTTGTAGAGGAAGGTATTAGACAATCCTCTGGTGGTACTTCTGCTGCAGAGGAGACGCATACTGGTCTTAGTTATAGCAGTCCGTTTCGCGTAAATAAAGTGTTTTCAAATGTCGCTCAGGAAGGCGGTGTTGGTATGAAAGTGTCTATTGATGTACGTGGAGAGGATTTGTCCGCGGGCGACTACAAATGTGTAGCCTGGTATTACGATAAAGAGGGACAGCGATTAAATGATAAAAACGGAAAATTTAAATCAGGAAATGACCAAGTCTCTGCAGGTGCCGATCTTAAAATCTTAGGAGATGGTACAAATGGAACTTGTGCTATTTTTATTCCTTATGCTGAATTACACCAGGAGAAGGGTTTCAATGAATCCCAATTCAAACTAGGTCTTTTCAAAAAGCAAGGAAGCGGAAACTATGAACGTATTTTTGTTGATAACAACTTTACAGCTTTCGAGTATTTTAATATCAATACAGATGAGAAATGTGAAGTGGAGTACTCCCGAGTCGAATTAGATAAAGAGCGCGGAGATTTAAGCGGCTTGGAGCTTATTGTAAATGCAAATCTTCAGGATATGAGTACTGAGGAGGAGTATATGATAGTGGCTTGGTTTTATGATGAAAACGGTGAAGCCTTGCTCGACAATAATCAAAAGTTTTCTTCAAATGGTAAAGTTGTAACCTATGAATCATTTAAATATGAAGGATCCAATAATATGGCGTTTAAACTTTTTATTCCGTATGATGAATTTCATCTTTCAACCGGAAGCCATGCTCTCCAATACCGATTGGGAATTTACAGAAAATTCCAAGGGAAATTGGAACTCGTTAAAAAAGAAAAAGTATTGAATTCCTTTACTCTTTTCAATTGATAGGTATTTTTTATATATTATATTATAATACAAAAAAACCACGTACCCTCGTACGTGGTTTTTTTGTCGCTTAAAGTATATGAATGTTGAAATTTTTTATATATAAAAAAATCTTTATTAATTTTGGCGATCATTTAAAATGAATATATAAATCCCTGTAAATGAAGAATCTCTTAGTGTTTGTTTTTCTCCTAAGTACTGCTTCAGTATTCTCACAGAATCAAATAAAAGGTTTTGCTGTATACTACGCTGATTATTTTCAAAATCGTCCTACGGCCAATGGAGAGATCTATGATGAAATGAAGTATACCGCTGCTTCTAGAAATTATCCATTCGGTACAATCTTGAAAGTAACTCGATTGGATGAATATTCCAGGCCTACAAATAATATCGTATATGTAAGAGTCAATGATAGGGGACCTTTTGCAAAAGAATGTCCTGAATGTATATTAGATCTTTCCTGGGTTGCCGCAGATGAAATTGGCTTGACCTTGGATGGTAAGGCTGAAGTACTCTTAGAGCAAGTAGGGCATTCTACCAATCCTGTAAGTGGACGACTTTTAAGTTACAGTGAGGCTACAAGGCAGCGAAGTATTACAACCTATCAACAAGCTCCTTTAAGTAATTATGCATATAAAGCTAAACCGAAAAGGGAAGTAGTTCAAAATGAGTCCAAAGATGACTGGGATTCGAATTTTGTGGAAGGAGGTTCACAGTTAAGATCGAAAGGAGTTGCTCAAGAAGAAGTACAAGAAAGTAAGACTAGTATTTTTGGTTATAGTTCAGGATCAGCTCAACAGTCTATGGAAGTACTGACCGAACAAAATAATATCAGAACAACACGAGAAGGTTATGGAATACAATTAGCCTCTTATGTAGATAAAAGTAATGCCTATCGGTACTTTGATAGTCTTAAGCAAAAGGGCTTGGATGATATTTATATCATAACTACTCAGATGGAGTCCAAAACCTATTTCAAGATTATTAAAGGGCAGTTTTTAAGTAAAGTGGAAGCGGATAATGCACTATATAAACTGAATCGTGATACAAAATACAGAGGCTATGTTTTGCTGATTTCCAATTGATTAGTGCAGTTAAACGAAAAAATATTGTTTGAAGAAACTAATATAACTATATTTATAAGGCACATAACTAATGTTATGTCCCTCTTGCCAAGTAAAGGTGCATTTATGCACCTTTTTCATTTATAGATTATCTATAAGTTCCATGACTACCTCAATAGATGCTTCCAGGTCCAGCTTTGAATTGTCCAAAAGATAGGCATCGTCTGCCTGTTTTAGGGGGCTATCCGTTCGTGTAGAATCGATACGATCTCTCTCTTGTAAATTACTGATTACATCCTCCATCTTTATATCGAGACCTTTTTCCTTGAGTTCATCGAATCGACGTTGTGCTCGAATGTTTACATCTGCTGTAAGAAAGATTTTGAGTTCAGCGTCTGGAAAAACGACTGTACCAATATC
>OMKD01000310.1 GCA_900299495.1 Sphingobacteriales bacterium | reverse complement strand
ATATTTTAGTATTTCGCCCAAAGAAAGAAGAAAACAAGGAGGTAGTGTAGTTTCTTTTTTGTACTGATTTTTAACATTTTCTAAAGACTTTTTGAGCAACCAACAAAGTGCATTAGGTGTTTTATTGAAAATAAACAATCTATGCAGGTTACTCCAATCCGTAGATTCTGGAAATTACTCAGACTATACACAAAAGAAATACGACAAATCTATGTCTACGCCCTATTCATTGGGGTGGTAAACCTAACCCTCCCGCTAGGGATTCAGGCAATTATCAATTTTTTACAAACAGGCACGTTCACTACAACTTGGCTTATCCTAGTTGGATTTGTATTGGTTGGGATAGCAATCACTGGCGTGCTGCAGGTTTCTCAACTGCGTATTGTGGAAAATATTCAGCAAGACCTTTTTGCTAGATCAGGTTTGGAGTTTGCTTATCGAATTCCTAAGTTCTCTTTCCTAAAACTGGATAAGATACACGCACCTGAATTGGTCAATCGCTTCTTTGATACCTTAACCATTCAGAAGGGCTTACCGAAGATTTTGATAGACTTCTCTCTAGCTGCTTTTCAAATCGCCTTTGGTTTAATTCTTCTAGCGGTATATAGCCCTTATTTTATCATTTTGGGTTTTGCCCTAGCTTTTATCCTTTGGGTAATCTTTAAGATAACAGGTCCAAAGGGGGTGACCACCAGTCTAAAAGAAAGTAAATACAAGTATAAGTTGGCGCACTGGTTGGAAGAGATCGCAAGAGGAAACCGCAGCTTCAAAATGCACGCAAAATATCAGTTGCATTTGGAGAAAACAGATACCATGGTGGGAAGTTATCTAAATGCCCGAGAAAAGCATTTCAAGGTGCTGATCAATCAGTTTGGGCAGTTTATTGGTTTCAAGGTAATTCTTGCCGCTGGTCTATTGCTTTTAGGTGGATATTTGGTGTTTGAAGAGCGCATGAATATCGGTCAGTTTGTAGCTGCAGAGATTATCATCATCCTAATTATTAATTCAGTAGAAAAGGTTATCCGCATTATAGATACCATCTATGATGTGCTTACTGCTTTGGATAAGATAGGTTATGTGACGGACATCCCTTTGGATGATAAAGGGGGGAATGCGATACTGGAAAAAGAAGAACCCATAAAGATCTGTGCTAAGGATCTAGTATTTGGTTTTCCGGAAGATCGTAAGAAAATATTCGATGGATTGTCCTTTGATATTGCAGCAAAGGAAAAGGTTGTGCTTTCTGGTCCTTCAGGATCTGGAAAGTCCCTGTTGCTTCAAATTCTTTCAGGTATACACGAGATTGAAGATGGAGAACTTTACTTGAATAATATTCCTTTCTCCAATTATCAAAGAGAGAGTTTGTACACACACCTTGGAGTGTCCTTTCCAATCAATCAGATCTTTGAAGGAACGATCAGGGAAAATGTATTGATGGGTAGAACAGTTTCCGAGAAAGAGCTGTCAGAGACCTTAAGCCTACTTAAGTTGGATGATTATCTGGTGCATCAGCCGAATGGTGTCGATAGTTTTGTGGATAGTGGAGGTAGACGTTTGCCTAGAAGCATTATTCAAAAACTATTGATTGCCCGAATCATCATTGCCAAACCAGGTCTATTACTACTGGAAGATCCACTGCAATTTATTCCAGAGGATGAGAAACGAAGAATTATAGTCTACATCATGGATACAAAGCGCGACTGGACCGTACTAGTTATTTCTGATTTTGGATACTGGAAGGAAAAGTGTGATAGGCTTATTAATATCAACAATAAATAAACGAGGGAATCATGCTGAATATTTCGGATAATTCAATCAAGGATTCTGTAAAGCTACGCAACTTCAAATCCTACAGTTTACTAAGACAAAGTCGAATCAGACACCTGTCTCTTTGGTTAATTCTGTCTATGGTTCTAATCATTTTTGTATGCCTGTTCCTTCCCTGGACACAGAATATCAGTGCAAAAGGATATGTGACGACCAGATCCCCGGAGCAAAGGCCTCAGGCTATTCAGTCTGTTATCGATGGTCGATTGGATGCCTGGTATGTGCAGGAGGGTGATTATGTGGAAAAAGGGGATACCATTGTTTATATCTCAGAGATTAAAAGTGAGTACTTTGATCCTGAATTATTGGATCGGACCAGTGAGCAAATTGATGCCAAGGCACAAAGTGTAGAATCATATGACCAAAAGATTATTGCATTACAAAATCAGTATAGGGCCCTAGAGCGATCATTGGATCTAAAACGGGAGCAAACCAATAATAAGATCATTCAGGCTTTCAATAAGATCAGCATCGATAGTGTGGATTTGGAAGCCTTTAAAATCAATTTGAATATTGCCAAGAATCAGCTGTCCCGCACACAAGAGCTATATGACAAAGGATTGAAGACTCTTACAGAACTTCAGGAAAAAGAGTATAAACTTCAGGCAGCTGCAGCAAAGGTTACTGTACAGGAAAATAAGTTGCTAAACCAGCGTAATATGCTGATCAATCACCGGCTTGAACTGGATCGAGTAGAGCAGGAGTACGCAGATAAACTGGCGAAGTCAAGATCGGAGCAACAGACCGCTCAGTCTGCCAGGTTAGAAAGTGTGGCTCAAACCTCTAAGCTCAGAAATCAATACAGCAATTATAATGAGCGACAGAAGTTTTATACAATTACAGCACCTCAGTCTGGATATATTACGAAGACCTTGAAGAAGGGAATAGGGGAGATGGTCAAAGCAGGAACAGGTATAGCAACTATTATGCCTGCGGAGTATGACTTGGCTGTAGAGATCTATACAAAACCTCAGGATTTACCGCTCTTGTCTTTAGGTGATCCTGTGCAGTTGCGTTTTGATGGTTGGCCTGCAATTGTGATTAGCGGATGGCCAGAATCCTCAACGGGTGTTTTTAAAGGAGAGATCGTAGCTATTGACCGATTTATAAGTGATAATGGGTATTACAGACTGCTGATCAGCCCTAATGCTGAGCAGAAAGCCTGGCCTGAGTTACTTAGTGTAGGTACAGGTGCCAATGCTTTTGTATTGCTCAAAGAGGTTCCACTGTGGTATGAGATATGGCGACAGTTAAACGGATTTCCTGCGGATTTCTATGAACTCTCCAAAGAGAATAGTGAGTCGGTTAAAAAGAAAGCACCTTTAAAATCTGTGAAGTAATGGATGTAAAGAACCTAAGAAAGTACAGTTTTGAAAGGATTACTTTGTGGATTTCAACTGTGCTGTTTATACTATTTGGTGGTGGACTATCTGCACAGCAGGATTCGCTCATATTGACCTATGATGTCTACATGAACAATGTGCTCAGTCATCATCCTTTGGCAAATCAGGCTGATTTGAAAACGGCATTAGCAAAGGCTGAATGGTTACAGGCAAAAGGATCCTTTGATCCTGAACTATCGGCAGATCTGGGGACAAAGCAATTTGAGCAGAAGAACTATTTCCGACAGGCACAAGGTCGAGTGGAGATTCCTACCCGAATGGGTTTGGATTTGGTAGCTGGTTATGAAGTGGCAGATGGAGATTATTTGAATCCAGAAAATACCACAGGAGTTTCCGGACTTTGGTATATGGGCTTGGAATTGAATATTCTGCAGGGCTTGTTTGTGAATGAGCGTAATACCATGCTCAAAAAGGCCAGTGTGTATCAGGATTTGGCATTGAATGAGCAGAGAACACTTTTGAATGAATTGGTCTACAGTGCCAGTGTCAGCTACCTAATCTGGCAGCAGTATCAGCATGTTGAATCTGTGCTTGATGAAAACGTACAGCTGGCTTCCGTTTATTTGAAGAACGCGGTGCTGTCCTTTGAAAATGGAGAGAAAACCGCTGTGGATACATTAGAAGCTTATATCCTTTTACAGGATGCAATCACATTAAGGCAGAAGAATCAAATGGCTTCTGTAAAGGCGCAACAAGGTCTTGAGAATTTTTTATGGTTGGATGGACAGCCTGTTCTGTTGAAGGAAGGAATATTGGCTGAGGATATTGAAAACGAGTTATTACCCGAGCTTGGGATACCTGATTATGCAGCCTTGTTAAATGCCAATCCGTCGCTCTTGAGTACGAGCAATAAATTAGACATGCTCGAATTGGATCAGCGTTTAAAGCAGGAGAAAATAAAGCCAAAACTTAAATTTAAATACAATCCACTATTAGCTGCTAATTCAGAGAATATGCTCGCTGGGTTTAATACCAGCAATTATAAGCTAGGTCTCGACTTTTCTGTACCCTTATTCTTACGTGCCGAACGTGCTGGAATCCAAAAAGGAAACATTAAAATCAAGGAGACTTTACTAGACTTAGAGTATAAGCGTTTAACTGTAGAGAATAAAATGCAAACCAGCTGGGAGCAACAATTTCTGGGAAAAGAGCAGCTGGATTTGATTCAGCAAAATGTGATAGGTTATGGTCGATTGTTGGAGGCGGAACAGGAAAAATTCAATTTTGGTGAAAGCTCTGTATTCTTATTGAATAAGCGACAGGAGAAATACATCAATGGACAATTAAAGTTGGTGAAAGCGCATACGGATTATTATCTACAGCAATTGGAGTTTTTGTATTACTCAAATCAGTTGATTCGATAGATAAATGATGCAACAGATCCAAGTCTTTTATTAGAATTAAAGCAGCCTTTAAAATTCAATTCATTTTAAAGGCTGCTTTTGTTTTTTCACAAAATGAGTGCTAACTAAATGTTTGTAAATTAGGTGTTTGTGTAGAATGTTAAGCGCTTAAGTCTTATTTTAAGGTATAATTACACCAGTTACAACAAATACGATGAGACTTTTACCAGTTATATTCCTTTTCCTGCCCTTCATGATGATTGGGCAATCCCTTCCTATTGATTTCGAATCTTCTGTATCTACTGATGACTTTGTAGACTTTGATGGAGGAGTCGGTACAGTAGTATCTAATCCACAGCCCGATGCGGTGAATTCTAGCGAAACTGTTGGGATGATTGTTCGCGATGGTGGTACTATTTGGGCAGGCAGTAAGATCCTTTTGGATGCTAACCTTGATTTTTCAGAGAACAGTAAAATAAGAATGAAGGTATTTACTACGGCACCTGTTGGGACTACAGTCAAATTCAAACTGGAGGGTAATGGACACACTGAACGGGATGTGCAAACAACTGTGTCTAATGCCTGGGAGGTTTTAGAATGGGACTTTACTGGTGAGCCTGCCAATTTCAATGAGGTGGTCTTTATGTTTGATTTTGGAAATACAGGAAATGGATCTATTCATTCGACCTTCTTTTTTGATGATGTTAGTCAACAATATGCAGGGGCACATTTGGATTTGCCGGTGACCTTTGAACTGTTTGGGGTGAATTATACCATGTCTGATTTTGGAGGCAATGTATCTGAAATGGTGGTTGATCCTTTCAGTCCTGGTAATCATGTGATTAAGGTGGTGAAAACCACAGGTGCAGCAACCTGGGCAGGCACGACGATAGGAACTCCGGCAGGCTTTGCAAGTGATATTCCTTTGACGATGGAAAATTCAAAAATGACCGTAAAAGTCTGGTCGCCAGAAGCTGGAATTCCAATACGTTTGAAAGTAGAAGATTCTGATGATCCCACACATACCTGTGAAACAGAGACGAATACAACTTTGGCCGGTGAATGGGAAACCCTCGAATTTGATTTTACAAATCAGGCTCCTGGAACTGAGTTGCTGAGTATTGGATTAGGTATGGGCTGGACCTATAATATGGCTTCTATCTTCTTCAACTTTGGGACAGAAGGAGCTGTAGCTGGTGAGCAGACCTATTATTTTGATAATGTACAGTTCGGTGATTTGAATTCCAACACCATTCAAATGCCAGAAGATAGGATTTTTATCTATCCGAACCCTTCAAGGGCAGAATGGCAAATATACAGTGAGCAATTCCTGATTGAGGAACTCGATCTATTTGATACCTCCGGTAAGTTATTGATCTCGCAAAGACCAAATGCACGAATTGCAATCCTTGAAGCAGATAACTTTGCTGCAGGCGTATACTATGCACGCATTAAAACGGAAAGTATGACCCAGTCTTTCAAGTTGTTGAAAAACTAGGTCTAATAGGCTTACAGGGATTGTACAAAGCTTCTGAATACAGCCTTATGCTTTTCAAAATCCAGGTTTGGTGATACGGATACACGAACAATGTAATCCTTGTCGCCCTCTTTGGTAGTACCCTGAGTTGAAGTGGCCGGTACAGTCCAGTAACAACCTTTAAGTTGACCATAGCTTACACAGAATTTGCTCTCTGAAGGAATCTCCGTGATCATCATATTGATCAACTTCAGATTCAGGGCTCTTTTGTAGGCTTCCCTTTCTTCAGGCGTATCTCCTTTAGTAGGCAGGTCCATAGAGAATACAGATGGTGTAAACCCTTCTGCAGCTAATGCTTCAGATACAAAATTAATATTGGCCTCAGGAAGTGTCTCTTCAATAAAGCTTACAAAAGCTCGGGTATTCGCATAGGCATCTTTTATGCGTTGCAACATACTTGGAAGTTGCTTTGCTAAAATATCCATTTGGTGCGCCGTAGCCTGATTGTCGCAAAGTTGAAGGTGTGTTTCAATAGGAGTCAATAAAGCTGCCGCCTTTTCATTGGCTACACAATATCCGGCAGTACATTGACCTGCACTCGGAAACTTGGAACCACTTGCGTATGAAATACTGCGAACTGAAGATAAGATCTGTCCCTCACCCAGGAAATTGATATTTGGGCAGAAGGTCTGATCCAGTATGAAAACAGGATCAATTGCAATTGCTCCTGATGGTGTTTGTCTGGCTTTGCCTAATGTATCTCTAAGTCCATTTAAATCGGGTACTTCCACACGAGGATTAGTTGGGATTTCAGCGATGATGTATGGAATAGCATCTTCCGCTGCTACCTGATTTAAGATCTGATCAATACTCTGAACCATATCACTTCCAGCATCAACATGTAAATCTAAAACTTCTACCAGTTCAATGGCTGCTGCTACTCGGCGAGCTTGATCATTGGTGCCTCCGTAGCAGTTTGTTGGTACGATAAATCGGATAGCTTTGCCCGGATGATTGGTATGTGCATCCTCCACAAGCCCCATCATTATGGCATACTGAATCGATAAACCACTGGAAGCTACCAAAGGTTTAGCTGTAGTATCTGTAATGGACTGAATCGTTTCATTTACAACCTGAGCACTATTGGCTTGTGCAGCTTGCGATTCAATAGACACAGTCTGACCTGCCAATTGCTTAAGAACTGCTAAGCAATTGATTGGTGTCATAGCAATGGTCTCTCTTCTTCGTACGTGCTGGATCTCGGAAATGTACCCATCATTTTTTGCATTTGGACTTGCAAGAATACAACCCAGTCCATCCTTATAGT
>OMKD01000309.1 GCA_900299495.1 Sphingobacteriales bacterium | reverse complement strand
GTAATCAATTTTGAAAACAAGCTAAGTGCGGAATTTGTAAATCTGCAGATGAAAGCTGATGCTGCCGATCCTCGTCAACCGGAAGCTCTTTTGGCTAGATTCGCAGCCTTGAAGGCGGAATGGGATACCTACAAAAAGGAATTGGATACTATGATAGAGGAGGGGCTTGCTAGTTTCAATAATAAATACCAAGCAGCTAAACTTCCTGTACTTGTATTCCCTCAGGATTAAATAGTTTTAAAGGGATTGGATTCATAGATTGGAGTTAATTAGTTGGTTCTTAGTGTAATATATTTTTTGGTATTTTCGTTAAATACTTGTTTTGAAATACTAATTACGCCGATATGAGAAATCCTTTGTCTTTAAAACATACATTTTGTTTGTCCATGATTCTATTGCTCTTCGCTTGTTTTGCTTGCGAAAGTGATAACCAAGTATTGGATGAGACATTAGAAGAAGTAGATAATGAGACATCTGGCAATGCAGCTCCAATGATATTGCCAGATGTTCATGATCCGTCTCAAATTTATAGAATAAATAATCATTTGGTCTTTTTTGCATCTGGTGTAGAGTGGAATATCTATGATCTGCAGAGTAAAATCTGGAGCTTGGAGGGAGATAATATTTATGAAAATGGAGATCCGGAATGGTATGATGGAGAGGAAAAGTATTGGGCCCCAGGATTTGTTGATTTTGGATCTGGCCAATTTAGAATTTATCATTCTGCTGTTGAAGATGAAGATGTTCATCAATCTAAAATTGGATTTGTAGCATTAGGGGGAAGTCCAGAATCAGGCTTTTCATTCGAACGGCAAAATGAACATGTATTGAGTTCATCAAGTATGTCTGATGCCTTTGCGATTGATCCTGCTGTATTTGTGGATGATGATAATCGAGCATGGTTGGTGTACGGCTCTCATGCTGCTGGAATCTACACTGTTGAACTTGATGTACAGACAGGTTTATTAAAAGAGGAACCTCAAAACAAGTCCTTTGACCTATCCGATACTCGTTTTACACATCTAGCAGATTATGGTGGGGGGATAGAGCAAGAAAACAATATCGAAGCAGCCTACATCTATAATCACCCTTCTAGTGATTACTATTATTTATTTGTGAATTGGGATGTTTGTTGTAGTGGTATCTCAAGTACCTACAATATTCGAATAGGGAGGTCTTTAAGTCCTACTGGGCCATTTTTAGATAAAGAGGGGAATGATATGCGCCTTGGTGGTGGAACGCTCTTTATGGACGCTCAAGGAATGATAGTAGGAGATTCTAGATTTATAGGGCCTGGTCATAGTGGAATTTACACACAAGAAAATGGGAAGGATTATTTTTCTCATCACTTCTATGATGGAGCAAATAACGGCATGCCAAGTTTGGCAATATGGCCATTGGAATGGGTGAATGGCTGGCCTGAAATAGATGTTTTTGGAACCATTGACTTTTAATTGACTTTTCATCTAGAACTAAATACTGTTTTGCTTGTAAATATTGCATGCAAGACATAAATGTCATTTGGTTAAAGAAAGATCTCAGGATAAGGGATCATGCTTCTTTTGCTGCTGCCGAAGATAGTGACCTACCTTATCTAATCGTGCACATCATGGAGCCAGATGCTCTTGATGCTCCAGATGTATCATTAAGGCATTTGCAATTCATCTACCACTCTTTAAATAATCTAGAAAAGAATCTAAATGATAAAGGGCAGTTTGTCTTAAGGTGCTACGGATCAAGAACGGAGGTCTTTCTATATCTCTCCACCTTATATAAAGTCCAGCAGGTGTTTTCATATCAAGAAAGTGGTTGTAAGCGCACCTGGGATAAGGATAAAGCTGTGGCAGCGTTTTTTAAAGAACTCGGTATACAGTGGAAGGAATTTGCCCGTGATGGGATTAAGCGAGGAATAAAAAACAGGAAAGGTTGGGATAAACATTGGTACACCGTTATGTCGAGTCCTATTCCTCGTTACAGTATTCGAAATAGCACATTGGTCAAGCTTGATCATCCTTTTGAGTTGCCTGCTGATTTAGAAAACGAACTAAAGGATTACCCGCCGGTTTTTCAACCTGCAGGAGAACAAAAGGCTTGGTCTTACCTAAATAGTTTTGTTGAGGGAAGAGGCTTTAAATATAGTTTTTTGATCTCTAAACCTACCGAGAGTAGGAAGTCCTGTGGAAGGATTTCGCCCTACCTTACCTATGGTAATATTACGATAAGGCAGGTGTATCAATTTGTGAAGGCACATGAAAATTACCCTAAACATAAACGCTCTTTTAATAATTTTTTGACCCGGCTAAAATGGCATTGTCACTTCATTCAGAAATTTGAAATGCAGTGTGATTATGAGATACGCTGTTTGAATCCTGCTTATGAGCATCTTCCTAGAACCAGGAACGAGGCTTTTGTTGAGGCTTGGAAGCAAGGTAAAACTGGTATTCCTATGGTGGATGCAAATATGAGGTGTTTAAATACAACTGGATGGATAAATTTTCGAATGCGTGCGATGCTAGTGTCCTTCTTATGTCACCATTTAGGACAGGATTGGAGGTCGGGTGTTTACCACATGGCTAAACAATTTTTAGATTATGAACCTGGCATTCATTTTCCTCAATTTCAAATGCAAGCTGGCACAACTGGAGTTCATACTATAAGAATTTATAATCCAATTAAGCAGTCTAAAGACCATGATCCGAAAGGAATTTTTATTAAAAAATGGGTGCCCGAACTTGTTGATGTTCCTGAACAATATATTCATGAACCTTGGCTTATAACTTCTTTAGAAGCAAAGATGTATGGATTTTTAATAAGAAATGATTATTATTATCCTATAGTATCTGTTGAGGAATCTGCAAAAGTAGCTAGACAAACTCTATGGAACTTTAGGAAAAAGCGAATTGTTCAGACACATAAAGTTAGAATTTTGGACATGCATACACGCAAAAAGTAGGTGTTGAGATATTTTTGACATTTTTCTAAACAAAATTTAAGTTTTTTTTAAACTTTTATTTGTCTAGATGGTTTTCTAGGAAAATTATTAATTTTTAAATAAACTAACTACGATGGAATTTTTATTAGACATTGTAAACATTCCCAAAGATGATCCAGTAGCATTTACATTTTTTGTAGGCTACATGGCTATGGCAGCAGCTTCAGTATTCTTTATTGTTGAAAGAAACAGTGTAAGCGACAAATGGAAACTATCATTATTAGTTTCTGCTCTAATTACAGGTATTGCAGCAGTGCACTACTTCTACATGAGAGATTATTACACTGCGACTGGTGCCAACCCAACCGCACTCCGTTACATTGATTGGACCTTAACGGTACCGTTAATGTGTGTTGAGTTCTACCTATTAACAAAAGCAGCCGGTGCTTCTAAAGGATTGATGTGGAAACTCATCATTGCTTCAGCATGGATGTTGGTAGCAGGTTATATTGGGGAAGCGTTTAACCCAGAAGGTGGTAGCACTTCTCACTCTGTAACTTGGGGTATATTATCTACTTTTGGTTATGTATACGTATTGTATACTGCCTGGATGGGTGAAGTTGCCAAGTTAGCAGAATCTAGTGGAAATCCAACTGTGCAAAAAGGTGTTCGTACACTAGCATGGTTTGTTCTAGTAGGTTGGGCGATCTATCCAATTGGTTATATGTGTATGCCAGGTGGATGGTTGAACACTGGTCTAGGATGGGATTCTACTAATGTAGACTTATTCTACAACATCGCAGATGCAATCAACAAGATTGGATTTGGTTTAGTAGTATACTCTATCGCTGTTAACAGTGACAAGTAAAAAATAATAAAGTGATTGGGAGAAATCCCAATCACTTTAATTCAAATTTTTTTTAAAAAATGTCCCTTTGGGGCTTTTTTTTTTGCCCATAAAGGGATTGAAGTAAACAGGGTATGAAACATAAAAAGACAAATCTTCCTCAAAAAATATGTCCAGTCTGTGATCGGCCATTCAACTGGAGAAAGAAATGGGAGAAAGTCTGGGATGAAGTTAAATATTGCAGCGAACGCTGTCGTCGCTCTAAAAATAGTACACATGTCAAGTCTAAACCTAATATTTCCTAATCAACTCTTTGAAGATAGTCCACTGTATACCAATGGAAATCTATGTGTTTTGGTAGAGCACGAATTATTATTTAACCAGTTTAAGTTTCATAAACAAAAACTTGCATACCATAGAGCAAGTATGCGATCCTTTAAGGTGTTTTTAGAAGCCAAAGGGCTAGAGGTCTTATATGTTTCTGCTCAGGAATCATTGTCAGGCACAGGAAAACTATTCGAGCATTTTCATCAAAAAGGATATCAAAACGTACTGACTTATTTACCTACGGATAATTGGTTGGAAAAGCAACTTTCGAAGTCCAGTGACAAATTTGGTATAGCAATAGAATATGTTGAGAATCCACTCTTTTTTGATGAGGAAAAAGCATTGGATGCTTTCTTTACCAAGCCCAAGAAAAGATATTTTCATAATGACTTCTATGTTCAACAACGAAAGAAACATCAAGTTTTAGTTGATGCAGCTAATGAACCAGTTGGTGGGAAGTGGAGTTTTGATGCTGAGAATAGAAAGAAATATCCTAAAAATAAGATTCCACCAACCGTGGAATGGACGCCTTATTGTAAATACTATCAAGAAGCTTTTGATTATGTAAATGCCAAATATAAAGACAATTATGGTGTGTTGAACAAGGATTGTTTGTTTCCAATCAATCACAAGCAGTCTTTAGCATGGTTTGAGCGATTTTTGACTGAACGCTTCGAAGAGTTTGGTCCGTACGAAGATGCCATAGTCAAAGACGAATCAATTTTACATCATAGTGTGCTTACTCCAATGCTCAATACCGGACTTAT
>OMKD01000308.1 GCA_900299495.1 Sphingobacteriales bacterium | reverse complement strand
CAAGCAGTAAAAGCATATTTAGAAAAGAATGCTGGTATTGCATCCGATAGACTGATAGCAGATGGGGTGGGACCCTTAGCTCCTGTGTCCACAAATGAAACAGAATTTGGAAAAAAAATGAATAGAAGGGTAGAGTTGGTAAAACAAAATTAGGATACCTTTATTTTTTTTAAGTTCTTTGATTCTATAATTCGAATTAAAGATGATCAAAACCCCCAATCTAAAATGGATAGGTACTTGTACCTATGCTGTACTCCTTGTTTTTTCTGTACTTTTCTGCGTTGAACGTGTTGGATTCATGGATCTTTCTTTCCATCTGTTTAGTATAATTAAAGACGGAGAATTTGCCATTCAGAATAATCGATTCGTAGCCTTTTTTACCCAGCTGTTTCCCCTGCTATCTTCTAAGGCAGGTTTGAGTTTATCTGTGGTGATGAAGCTCTATTCTGCCTCCTTTATTATTTTAAATTTTACCTGTTTTATTATTCTTGCCTTTGTGCTTAAGTCCTGGCGCTATGGGGTTATCATGGTCTTATTGAATGTCCTAATGGTCACCCATACGTTTTTCTGGGCACAGTCTGAACTCCAGCAGGGATTACCAATACTGATCCTTTATTTTGGTCTAATAGAGTACTACCTAAAAATAGAAGAGCGAGATATTAAGTACTATGTTTTACAGGGCGTCATACAGGTTCTGCTGCTTGTTTTGGTTTTTGCGCATCCGGTAATTTTCATTCCGGCTGTTTTCTTGTATGTATTCTACATGTATCGGGATACTATCAATCGCAAATATTACGGTATGAACATGGGGGTGTTTATTGCTTTATTAGGGATAAAAACCATTTTCTTTAGTACAGCCTATGATACCCAGGCAGGTGGAAGTGCTTTAAATCTACTGACTTTTTTCCCAAATTATTTTACACATCAGTCTAACTACAACTTTGTACGTTACGTGATCAATGATTATTATTTTCTGATAATAGGAGCAATGGCCATTGGTTTGTTTTACATGAAGTACAAGCGTTGGTTTGAATTGCTACTAAGTGCAGGTTTTTTCATTGCTTACCTACTATTGGTGAATATGTCTTATCCAGGCGGGGAACATCAGTTTTATCTGGAAAATCTGTATTTGCCTTTGACTATCTTTGTAGCATTTCCCCTGGTATATGATCTAATGCCTAAGCTCAAAATGTCATATGCTGCATATGCATTGATCTTAGTAGTAACTATTCGCTTAGCAGATATTTATTACACACATAACTTTTACGAAGAGCGAGTGGATTATCTGTATGGTTTGATTGATGAGGTTAAAGCAGGTGACAACGCTAAAGTATTGCTAAAAGAACGCGAAGCAGATAAAGAGGCATTGATGATGACCTGGGCAGTTCCCTATGAAGTATGGGTTTTGTCTACTTATCGCGATCAGGAATCTGCCTCAATCATATTGACTCCGAATGTTGATGAAAAATCATATATCCAGCAATATTCAACTAAGTTTTCTGTAACCTGGGGAGACTTTGAATATAATTCTTTACCCGAGCCTTATTTTGTGTTCAAGGATTACAGTAATTATGTGATAAGGCAATAATCCTAATCCCTTCAATACGAAAAGTGCTATATTGCGGCCATTATTGAATGCACGATAGTAAAAGAATAGGAAGATGAGTAATAGACCATTGGTGATAGGCGTTGGATTTCAAAAAACTGGGACATCCACCCTGCGCGAGTCGCTGAAGATACTAGGATATACAGTTAAGGATGCTACGCCAAGAGCATTGCTGCCTATTCTTAAAAAGGATTGGACTAAGATTGGTCGTATCCTCCGTAAGTATGATGCTATCCAGGACACCCCTTGGTACTATATCTATAAAGATTTGGATCGCTTGTATCCGGGGTCAAAGTTCATCCTCACGATTAGAGATGAAGAAAAATGGTATCGCTCTGTAAATCGACACATTGGTGATCTTAGAAGTGCACATCATGAATGGATCTATGGGAGAGGTAAAGGGCTTCCAATGGATGATAAGGAAAATACGATTGCTGTTTACCGGAAGCATAATGAGGAAGTTGTCGAGTATTTTAAAGACCGACCGGAAGACTTTATCGTGATCGATTTTACAAAAGGGGAGAGCTGGGAAAAGTTATGCCCTTTCTTGGGCAAACCTATGCCAGAGAATGATTTGCCTCATTATAACAAGACAAACTGGACTAAAAAGCAAGAGCCTCGCAAGAACAGTTTTAAGCTTATCCGTAAGCGCATTAAGAATGCTGTGAAGATTTGGTATATCGACCAACGCGGTTGGTGGGATAAATAAAATCAAAAGCTTAGGCTATAGTTGCTGAAATATTGGTATTTTCCTAATTCAATATTTCATATATGTCGAATAAGAAATCTTTTCTATCAGGGATGTTCATTACCTCCGGAGCAGCAATTGGTGCAGGTATGTTTTCTTTGCCGCTGGTCTCTTCCGGTATGTGGTTTGGTTATAGCCTGATTTGTTTAGTCCTCCTATGGTTCCTGAATTATCTCTGTGCTTCTTATATCCAAGAGCTCTGTATGCGATTTGAACCAGGCGCAAGCTTCGATACCATAACCCGAGAGATTCTCGGAGGGCATTGGAACAAAGTGATGCTCGTTCTGATTATTTTCCTGCTTTATATTTTACTCTATGCTTTTTATAGTGGCTTCTCCGCACTGTTTAGCTCCTGGGATGGTATCAATGGGCAGCTTACAGATTTATTCCGTTTATTAACTGGCTTGCTAATCGGATTTTTTGTTTGGGTAAGCACTGGAGTCGTTGGACGACTTGCAGGGTTTATGGTGCTGGGTATGGTCTTTTGTTTCTTGTGGTCTGTTTTTGATCTGGGGCAGGGTCTTGAGCCTTCTAATTTATTACCCATCTTTGATGGGGATAAAGGATATCACAATTATATCTGGTCAGCATTACCGTATTATATGACTTCTTTTGGTTTTGTTGCGGTGGTTCCAAGTTTGTATAAATACTACAAGGATGATGCTAAAGCGATTAACAAAAGTATCTTCTGGGGTTCTTTACTTTCCTTGATCGTGTTCTTCGTATTTATCTTACTGGCTTTTGGTAATATTGATCGGGCTACCTATGAAACTTTAAACAATAGTGAATCCCCCTTAACAGCCTTTTTAGCTCAGTTGACCGGAGGCGCAGATGGTGGTCAATCTAGTCGAATGATCAGTTTGTTTACCAACTTAGCTATTGTATCTTCTTTTATGGGCACAGGATTAGGCTTATTTGATTATCTCTCAGACAAGCTTCAGTTTGGGGATACATCTATAGACCGATTAAAAGTGGCGCTACTGACTTTTCTACCACCTGGTTTAGCTTCTTTTTTATTTCCGAATGGCTTTATTGTAGCGATAGGCTTTGCAGGGATTGTCTATGTTATTGGCTTTTTTATTCTTTCCTTTTTTATGGTAAAAAAGAGCAGAGCAAATCAGAAAGTGATCAGGTACAAAGTGTTTGGTGGTAATCTTATCCTATATTTTTTCCTAGTAGTCAGT
>OMKD01000307.1 GCA_900299495.1 Sphingobacteriales bacterium | reverse complement strand
CCTTACGAGGAAGAAAACAAATAAAAAAAAGCCTCCGATTTAAATCGGAGGCTTTTTTTTATTTGTTTTCTTCCTCGTAAGGAATTTCTTTTTTACTCAGAATTCTAGTGTATCTCTTTGGATGTACTCTAAAGTCTTCCAATAAAAGTTCCAATTCTTTCAGTGAAGCATTCAGATTATCATATGTTTCTTCCTCGTTGATAAGTTTACCTAGTGTACCCTCTCCTTCATTCAATTTAACGATAACTGCATTAAGATTTGAAACAGTTGTGTTCAACTCTTCCAGAGTTCCTTCCAATTGATTCATTCTTTCTGTAGTTGCATCTAAAACACCTTCAGGATTATTGATCTTATTGATCATAGAATCCATACTATTGGTAATCATTGCAATCTTATCTGTAGCAACAGCCGTTAACTCTTTCGCGTTGTTCAAGGTTTGATTTAAAGATGAATTCTGTGCACTTACCAGTCTGTTTACTGAAGTGGTGATGTCATTGATTCTCGCAAGGCTAGAATCAAAGTTCTTCATTATTTTTTCAAAATCAAATTCCGAAGAACCTCCAGCACCTTCCGTGAGTGCAAGGATAGAGTCCTTTACGATTTGTAGGTAATCAGATAAGTCATCCTTTTCAATCATGGTGCCAAGGATTCCATCTGTGCGACCTTCGATTTCATCGCCATCTGCCAAGAATTTTGACTGTGCTTTGCTGTCATCATATTCAAGGCTTATTGATTTTCCACCCATGAAATCTGACTTGATAACTGCTATTGTATTTGAAGGTAATTGAATGTCACTTGAAATATTTATCCCTACAATATACCCTCTCAGGGTTTCCTTATTTTGCTTTACCGTGGCTACAATACCTACCTGGTATCCATCCAGATATACTGGGTTGGAAGGTAATATTGCGGATACGTTATCGTATTTTGCATAAACTACAATATCGTTGCTGAATACATTTTTACCCTGAAGGAATTTAAATCCGAAAATCAGGATACTAACAGAAATGATTGTTAAAAGACCAATTTTGGTTTCTCTACGCATTGTAAATGTTTTTCATGTTGGGGCAGAATAATATGCACCCAATTCAGTTTGCTTTTCCTTTGCAGGATTTTCACAAATTTGAATTATTTTTTGCAAAATCTATAATTCATTACAGATATAATCAGTTCTTTAATCCAAATTCATGAATTGTTAACGTCAGTTAAGCAAATCATCGTATGATTTTCAACAGAATTATATAGTGGTGGGTTCTATTGCAGTAAAGATTTCGCTTCCTGCAGGCTGATTCGTTGGCCATTCTTATAATAAACAGTGAATGCACCACTAAATCCAAGTTTGTGGTAGTTCAGCCTGTTTCTTTCTGCTTCACCTGTGGATTTGAAATTTCCCAGCAAATACTTATAAAAACCACCTTCCTGAATGACTTCAATCTGGCCATTGACACTGGTCCATGGCTCCTGACTGATATCCATTCTTTTCTTAGATGCCGCCAGCTGGATTTTAATATTGACTTGTGGAGTTACTGATTTAGCTGTCAGGTCTCCTGAAGCATAGTTATACTGCTTTTCTTGAGGCTTTTTTATTTTACTATTGAAATCGGCTACTGTCTTTTTACTTTTCTCACTGTCATTTACAGAAGCACCGGTGTTAAAGGTTGGATTCGATTGACTAGCTATCTTCCAATCTTCTGGAGTTTTGTTGGGAATAGTTTCGAGCTTTTGGTCTCCTCGAGTAAGATATTCTATCTCATTGGTGTACTCTGAAAATGCATTTGCTATTTTTTGAGCGATTTGATTTTGTCCAACAGCAGATTTTAGATAATTCTCATCGGTGCTGTTTGTTAAAAAACCGGTTTCGACCAAGACAGATGGCATAGCTGTTGCTTTGAGCACTATAAATCCTGCCTGTTTAACTCCTCGACTTTTTTGAGAGCCTACCTTGGACATTTGATTTTCTACCTTTTGAGCAAAGCGCACAGATTGCTCTTGGTAGATATCCTGGTACATGGACATGATGATATAACCTTCCGGACTATTGGGGTCAAAATTATAGATCTGCTCATAGTCCTGTTCAAAAAGTATAGAAGAGTTTTCCCGCATAGCAGTTTGTAAATTCTCTTCCATCCTGTGGTTTCCTAATACATAGGTTTCTGTTCCCGCAGTTGCAGTACTTCCTTTAATAGCATTGCAATGAATGGAAATAAATAAGTCTGCTTTTGCATCATTTGCAATCTTTGCACGTTCATGCAAAGGAATAAATACATCCTTATCCCTAGTTAGAATCACCTTAACATTAGGATGTTCCAGTTTTATGAATTGTGACAATTTAAGTGCGATCTGAAGTGCTATGGTTTTTTCTTTGGTATACTTTCCACTTGTACCTGGATCATAACCTCCATGGCCAGCATCAATTACTACAGTTTTTACTGAACTTAAGGCTTCTTTATTGTAGCTTTGTGTAATTTTGCGAGCAGTTTCAGAAGGACTAAGAATTTGTCTGCTGTGAATCCCGTTTGGGGAAATACGCATGCCAAAACCCTTTTGAACATTGGAGGTGTTTTGAACCTCTTGAACGGGTTCTATGGTTTTAGAAATGTTAAAGTAGTTATACCCAAGCGGCATAAAAAACATTAAAGCCGTTTGTATAAAAAATATTACTCGTGTCATTGCTCGTCAATTTGCAGATCGGGATGAAAAATTGGCCATATTCTTAAAATTCAGACTGAATCTGGACTAAATTATAAATTTGAACGCATTGAAAACAAGGTTAACCTTACTTTTTATATTAATTATTATGCTTATGCATGGTTCTTTGTTGGCTCAAAGACCAAATTCTGGCATAATTCCTAACAATATAAAGACGGATTCCTTATTAAATGATTCCATTGTTCCTGTAATTTTTCAGGATACGCTCAATCCAACTCCTGTCAGTCAAGGGCCCAAATTCAAGATATCTGATCAGGGATTCAGTGCAAAGGTTAAATATGATGCAGAGGATTCTACTGCAATCAATATGATAGAAAATAAAGCCTATCTGTATGGTAATGCAGTGGTGGTTTATGAGACTATCGAAATGCGTGCCGATTATATTGAAATTGATCTTGATAGTAACCTTGTATTTGCAAGTGGGAGAGAAGATACCCTAGGGAACTGGATTGGCTTACCAAAATTTAAGGAAAAAGACCAGGAGTTTACGGCCTTTGAGATGCGTTATAATTTCAAAACTCAGAAAGGGCATATCACCCGTGTAGGTACCACTCAAAGCGGGATGAATGTAAGAGGAGCTGAAGCCAAACTGATTCGGGTGCAGGAAGATTCAACAACCAAGGATATCGTATACAGTCAGAACGCTACTATTTCAACCTGTGACCACGACCATCCACACTTTGGAATCAGATCCAAACGCCAAAAAGTAATTGCCAATAAATTTGTTGTGATTGGTCCATCCAATTTGGAAATTATGAATGTGCCCACTCCCTTGTGGTTGCCATTTGGGTTTTTTCCGGTACAAAAAGGGAAAAGTACAGGGTTAATATTTCCAAGGGATTATGAAAGCAATAATCAATTGGGCTTCGGTTTAAATAATGTGGGTTGGTATTTTCCAATCAATGATTATGTGAATCTTCAATTGACAGGGGATGTGTATACCAGAGGTTCTTATCGCTTGCGAGGAACGATGGACTATAAAAAGAAATACAAGTATACCGGAAATATAAAACTGGAGTATTCCAGTTTGAAAAAGGAAAACAGTCTTGGTTTTTATGCACGAGATCCCTGGGCGATCAGTCTGAGGGTAAGGCATTCTCAGGATCCAAAGGCCCATCCTTCAAGGACTATCGGCGGTAATATTGCCATTGAGACCAATAATGCATCCAGAAACAACTATAATGATGCCTATTCTCAGTTGAATAACTCTTTGAGTTCAAATTTTTCTTACGCAGAATCATTTCCTGGAAAGCCCTTTCGAATGTCTGTGGCATTCCGACATTCTCAGAATACCCAGACCAGGAAGATGACCATCGATTTTCCAACCTTTGATTTCGTAACTCAAACGCTTTATCCTTTTGAGCGAAAGAAAAAGATTGGAGGTCAGCGCTGGTATGAGAAGATTACTTTTAAGTATGACATGCAGGCAAAGGCAAAGTTGGAAACTACGGATTCCACGCTTTTTGAAAGAGAGACGCTTGAAGATATTCGCTATGGAGCTAATCATAAAATGAGTACAAACGCTTCATTTAAAATATTCAAGTATTTCAATATTAACCCTAGTATTCGATATCGCGAAGCCTGGTATTTTGAAACCTTGGAAAAGACTTTTGATCCAACTACAATTGAACCCGGGGAAACAATTATAGTCAATGGTGAAGAGGTGACTACCTCAGAAACGCTGTACGGTGTTCAATCAGATAACTATGTTTCAGGTATGCGAGCCGCTCGAAGTTTGAATGCTAGTTTTGGTATTGATACCAAATTGTTTGGGACTATTTTATTGAAAAAAGGTCCTGTGAGAGGGGTCCGGCACACCATGACCCCAAGATTGAGTTACAGTTATAAGCCAGATTATAATTCAGACTTTTGGGGCTATTCAAAACAAGTTCAGTTTGATAATCGTTATTTGGATTCTTTGGAAACCTATTCCATATTCCAAGGAGGTATCTATAATGCGGAGTCGATCGCACAGGGTGAACAGTCTTCGGTGAATTTTTCAATTGCCAATAACCTAGAGGCAAAGGTGTTTTCCAAGAAGGATTCTACAACAAATAATATCATCCTATTAAGAGGATTCAATATTGCGGGTAGCCATAACTTTGTCGCAGATTCTTTCAACTTCAGTTTCATCAGCATGTCAGGTAATACCAATTTCTTCAAGAACATGAGTAATTGGAATCTCTCCACGAGCTGGGATCCGTATCAACTGGATTCTCTAGGGAACCGTGTAAATGAATTAATCTGGAAGAGTGATCGGAAACCCTTCCGTTTTTCAAGCGGTAGTTTGAGTATTAACAATAAAATTTCGTTGCCCAATATTCGAAGACTTTTCAATATAGAGCAAAAGGAAAAGGATGAATTGCCCACTGCACCGTCAATACTGAGTCTTTTGGAAAGATTTACGCTTACGCATCAGTATCAGTTGCGATGGGCCACTGAGAACGGCAGGATTGTGCGTACTGTTAACAGTAACAGAGTTACAGTTATCGGAAAATTTGACTTGAGTCCGATGTGGCAAATAAATGTGCAGAGTTTTGGATATGACTTTGTCCGTAAGAGTACCGTCTATCCAGCGTTTAATATCAATCGAAAATTACACTGTTGGGAAATGGGTGCGTCTTGGTTCCCTGCAAACGAGTCCATCAATTTCTATATTCGAGTGATTCCAGGATCAGTATTCGACTTCCTGAATGTGCCTTATAAAAAAGGTGCTGCAGGTGGATTTACCAGATTCTAATAAAAAAAGCCCGGTCTGCTGACCGGGCTTTTTTTATTTTTCTGAACTCTCTTCTTTTTTGTCTACTTCTATATCTGATTCTTTTACAATATCCAGTTTGATGTTTCCTTCAAGGCCGACCCAGGTTTTCAATGCATCTTCGGTAAGGTAGAGATTGATCAATTGAAGATTGTGTAGGTTGCCATCCATATAGACACCATCCTGAACTTTTACATGATTCAACTCTTCCTGAAGAACTTCTTTGGTATAATTCAAATAATAACTAAGGTTTGCTTCAATTTCTTCCTTCACCAATTTTTTAAATGATCCTTTAAAGATCCAAGCTGCACTCTTATGAAGTACATTTTTAGTGTCCAGTTCTATATCAAAATTATCCAGTACAATGAGTTTGGTTTCTTCATCAATCTTAGGTCTTCCTGCTAGGTTGATCCATCCATTATAGCTCCCGGACAGCTTAGTTTTAATAATCAGGAACTGACCACGAGAGAACATGTCGATATCTTCAACGATAACAAACCTTTTTCCTGATTCAAATTTTTCTCCGATCAGGTTGTCTGCTGCTAGTACTTTTGCCTCTGTGTAAGGAAGCTCTGAAACTAATGTAATATCGAAATGGTCCTTTTCTTCTTCCAACCATGAAAATGCATGTAGTGGAGTAGGAGTAAGGCTGTCTGGTTGTTCACCCAAAATAATATGCGGTTGAGCTTCTACCTGCAGTAAGGTTGAGATGGTATCCATTTCGTTGGAAATAGGTTTTACAGCAACAGAAATTGGGTTCAATATCATCCAGGTTCTGTATTCTTCAGAAGCAAGGAAAGGTTTGTAAAGGTCTGCCCACATGGCTTCTGCCTGAGTTTTTAGATCCAGGTTGTTTTTTACTTCCTGATCTATGGTACCTGTAAGGTAATTCTTTGTTCCTTTGATAACTGCATTGGCAATAACCTCGAAGGGTAAACGGAACCCACCCATTTTAAGTGTTGGTTTTTCCGTCCATTTATGATTGAGCACTTCCGTTTTTGTTGTAAGATTCCAGGTGCTATCAATCGCATAGGATGTTTTGAATTGCATAGAGATAGCGCCTTCCGCTTTAAGGGTTGTTACGTAGTATTTCTTCTCTATGTTTACTTTTAAAGGAACGGTATATATTAGATCTTCCTGAGTGATGTCCAATTCGAAGTCCATTGCTTTTTGAGCAACTACTTTAAGACCACTTCCATCCACATTATCATCCATGTATAAAGTGTCGCCTAGCACTGTGTTTAGTTGTTCACTTAATCCCTCTTTAGAAATTTTCACGGGGAGGTTAAGCGTAGAGACAGGTAAAATCTTTGCCTCAGATTCATCTATCATATAGTTTGATATTTGTTTAGTAGAGGAACAAGCTCCAGCCAGAAGAGCTATTAGTAGTAGATTTAAGGATGCTAGCTTATTCATGTTAGCGTTTTTTATTTGATTTAGTGATGGCTTATATATAGTAAAAATAAATGATAAAGTAGTTTATTTTTGAGTTAGCAAATTAAAAAATACGATAAGCTGCAACCCTCGGTAGACGAAAATGTCCTTTAGGGTAAATAATAATAATTGGATTATGACTTTTTTCAGATTGCGAGTTTCAATATTTTACCTTTTTGTCTTTTTCCTAGGTACCCTTTCTTTACAGGCAGAAATAATGCCTGAGACCAGTTATGGTGGTTTTTTGGGAGTAAAGACAAACGACATTTCTGCCACTAAAGCAAAGTATCTTGGATTTGATAACCAGTATGGTTCATATCTGAGTTATGTCTTTCCAAACTCTCCCGCCTCCAGAGCAGGCCTAAGGATATTTGATTATATCATAGAGGTGGAAAATAAAGAACTTAAAAAGTCTTACCGATTATCAGATGCCTTATCTAAGTATGAACCTGGCGATGCTATTGATATTGCATACATACGAAATGGAGTTATAAAGGAAACCAATTTGGTTCTTGTTCGCCGATCAGATGTTGGTACGCCTTCAGTCATTGGGGCTTCTGAAGATGCATTTTTAGGGATCGAGGAGTCTTCATCCTATAATTATGATCGTAAAAAGGGCGTACGAGTTAATATAGTTAATGGTTCATCTGCCAGAAGTATGGGCCTTCGTAATGGGGATATTATTTTCTCTATAGATGGCTTCAGAATGCTGGATTGGGAGGATGTTTCAGCAGTGATGGATTCAAAACGAGCGGGTGAACGTATCGATGTTGTGTATTACAGAGAGGGAAGTAAATATAAAACGGATGGTGTGCTAAAATCTAGGGCGGACCGCAGGAATTCAGTTGTAGTAGCTCAACGAAATACCGTTTCCCGTAAAGTGGTACTTGGAGTTATTAGTGGTGGAATGACTACTTCAAAAGCCAAGAATATGGGATTGGATAATCCACATGGATTTTATATTAAAGGTGTGACCCCTATGAGTACAGCCGATAAATATGGTCTAATGCCTATGGATTATATTTATGGGATTGATTCTTACAGAGTAGGATCAAACCAATCATTAGGAAATATCCTTTCTAAGTATGAACCAGGAGAAAAAGCGGATATTCACATCATCAGACAGGGAAAGGCAAAGATTATTCCTGTGGTTATGGAGAACAGATCCTCAGTTGTTGCTACAACAGGAATTCGTAATGCTTGTGAAAAACCTTTTCTGGGTGTTAGAGAGGCTTCTAATAAAGTAGCCTTTGGTTTAGATGTAACTATTGTAGATGGTTCGCCAGCTGAGCAATTGGGACTTCAGGATTATGATGCAATTACCAAAATCAATGGACATTATATCATTGATTGGAATGACTTAAGTTATTTACATTCGATTTATAATCCAGGAGACGATATGGTTATCGAAGTGTTTAGATCTGGAGATAAGAAAACGTTTAAAGGGAAATTTATATCGAAGAAGGAAGCAAAAAATTGTGAAACCTGTACTTGTGGTGAAATCGTAATTTCAGAAGATATAGCCATTGAATTCAAAGAGTTGGAGAAAGAACTGGAAAAACTATCAGAAGAACTTCGTGATTTAGATATAGACATCGATGTGGACATTGATTTCGGTTCAGACAACGAAATAAGAAGAGAAAGAGGCACGGATCGTGTAGAGAAGAGAAATAACCGATCGGTAGAAATCCAAAAGACGCTAAGTGAAGATGATCGAAACAATGCCCGATCTTTCTTCGGAAAGGGTGATGATTCTCCAGCACTGAATGTACAAGAGTTTAGCTTAAAGCCGCTTAACGATAATGTGTTTTATGGGATTCATTTCAAACTACTGGGTAAAGGGTTCCTCAATGTCAAGGTAGCTTCTGAAAGTGGTCGATTGATCTATGATTTTGAGAGTTCAGATTTTGAAGGGATTTTTGAAGACCGAATTGACCTTGCTCAGAAAGAGGATACCTATTATTTCTTCATCCGACATAATGGGAAGGAGTTTGTTTCAAAGGTAGTCTTAAAGTAAGCTCAAGTTTACTCAAATAAAAAACACCAGCACCAAATGCTGGTGTTTTTTATTTGTGGACTGTCAGCAGACTGTTTGAAAATTGAATTATCCATCGCTTTGTATAGGAATTGAAGATGTCAGTTAAAATTCAGGGGAAAAAATATTAATTTGTTTGGTGTCAGAATGCTAATTTTTCATCAAATTAATAGTTATGTCCCAAAGATTTTTACTAGTTGTACTCTTGGTCTTCACCATGGTAAACCTTAGTCAAGGTCAGAAAAGGAAATCAAAACAGGTAAAAGAGGCTCCAATGGTTACAATGGACGAAAATCTGTATTCAAAAGTTGAATGGCGTGAGGTAGGACCTTTTCGAGGAGGTCGCTCTGCAGCGGTAACAGGTGTACCAGGAAATCCCAACTTGTTTTATTTTGGAGCTGCCGGTGGTGGTGTATGGAGAACTCAGGACGGTGGAAGAACCTGGGCAAATATTAGTGACGGATTTTTCGGAGGTTCTGTAGGCTCTATTGCTGTTGCAGAATCCGATAATAATATACTTTTTGTAGGAGGAGGAGAAGTGACCGTGCGTGGTAATGTTTCTCATGGATATGGTGTCTGGAAGTCTGAAAATGCAGGAGAAACCTGGGAATCCGCAGGCCTTGAGGACACGCGCCATGTTGTACGTATTAGAATACATCCAACAAATCCGGATATCGTTTATGCTGCTGTTTTAGGGGATCTATACAAAGATTCAGAAAACAGAGGTGTTTACAAAAGTGTGGATGGTGGAAAGACCTGGAAGAAGACGCTCTTTTCAAATGCATCTTCCGGTGCAGTGGATCTTTGTTTCGATCCCAATAATCCAAGAATACTTTATGCAAGTACCTGGAATGTTCGAAGAACACCTTATTCACTGTCGTCAGGTGGTGATGGCTCCGCTTTGTGGAAAAGTACAGATAGCGGTGAAACCTGGACGAATATAAGCTCGAATAAAGGCTTACCAACAACTACGCTTGGTATTATTGGCGTTACTGTGTCACCTGTAAATTCGAAAAGAGTTTGGGCTATCGTGGAGGCAGAAGAAGGTGGTGTATTCCGGTCAGAAGATGGTGGATTGAATTGGAGAAGGGTAAACTCGAGCAGATCACTTAGGCAGAGGGCTTGGTATTACTCTAAGATATATGCAGATCCTCAGAATGAGGATGTGGTTTATGTTATGAATGTTTCTTATCACAAATCAACAGATGGCGGAGCTAATTTTAAATCAAGTAATGCTCCTCATGGCGATCACCATGATCTTTGGATAGATCCTGAGGTGCCAAGTAGGATGGTTATTGCAGATGATGGTGGTGCTCAGGTGACTTATGATGGAGGTATGACCTGGACCACTTACCATAATCAACCAACTGCACAGTTCTACAGAGTGACTGTAGATAATCATTTCCCCTATCGTATTTATGCTGCACAGCAAGATAATTCTACCATAAGAATTAGCCACCGAACAAATGGATACAGCATTAGTGAAAATGACTGGGAGTCCACTGCAGGTTGTGAATGTGGTCATATTGCCATTGATCCAAATAATAATGATATCGTCTATGGTGGTTGTTATGATGGCTTTCTGGAGCGTTTGGATCACAGTAAGGATATGAGTCGAAATATTACGGTGTGGCCGGATAATCCAATGGGGCATGGTGCAGAAGATATGAAGTACCGTTTCCAATGGAATTTCCCAATATTCTTTTCTCCACATGATTCAAAGAAACTATACACGGCTTCCAATCATTTGCATGTTTCTACAGATGAAGGACAAAGTTGGCAGTTGATCAGTCCGGATCTTACTCGAAATGATCCTTCCAAATTAGGTTCTTCGGGTGGACCTATCACCAAGGATAATACATCTGTTGAATACTATTGTACCATCTTTGCTGCCACAGAATCTCCAGCTCAGGAAGGATTGATCTGGGCAGGTTCTGATGATGGCTTATTGCATATCACAAAAGATGGAGGTAAGAATTGGGAAAATGTTACCCCTTCTATTTTGCCAGAATGGTCAATGATCAATTCCATAGAGGCGCATCCAACAGATCCGGCAACTCTTTATGTTGCGGCTACTCGTTATAAACTGGGAGATTTTAAACCATACCTTCTAAAGACAAATGATTATGGTAAAACATGGACTGCGATCAACAGAGGTATTGATCCCGAGCATTTCACCCGTGTGATTCGCATGGATCCTGATAGAGCGGGTTTGCTGTATGCCGGTACAGAGAGTGGTCTTTATATTTCCTTCGATGATGGCGAATCCTGGACTGCTTTCCAAGGTAATCTTCCAATAGTACCAATTACAGATATGGTAATGAAGGATAAAAACCTTGTTGTAGCCACTCAGGGACGTTCGATTTGGATAATCGATGATCTTTCGGTGATCCATCAGGCAAAGATTGGCCAGGATTTGAGTCAGAATATTCTATTTGATCCTATGGATGCATACCGTATGCGTGGAGGTCAAGGAAGAAAGAGTCTGACCAATGGTCAAAATCATAAAGGCGGAGTTTCTGTCAACTATTACTTAGGTAATCTTACCGATAGCTCTGTTGTGAAACTGAGATTCATGGATCAGGAAGGGGGGCTTATCAAGGAGTTTGCTTCTAATGCTAAAGAGAAAGCAAGTACGTTGAAGTTTGAAGAAGGTGCTAATGTTTTCAATTGGAATCTTAGATACGACGGTGGAAAGGATTTTGATGGGATGATTCTTTGGTGGGCATCTTTACAAGGACCTAGAGCAGTGCCAGGTACTTATCAAGTAGAGCTTGATGTAGATGGAGCTGTTCAAAAGCAAAGTTTTGAATTGATTAATGATCCAAGAGTGGAAGCTTCTCAGGAGGAATTGGTTGAGCAATTTGATTTTCTAAATGAGATTCTTGAAGAGGTGAGTGCTGCTCACGAGGCGATTATTGATATTCGTTCCGTGCGTAAGCAGTTGAATGCTTACAAAGCGCGTATTTCTGATAAGGAGGAGATGAATGCAATAGTGGAGCAAATTGATGATATCAATAAGCGTATGAAAGCTATTGAGGAGAATCTTTATCAGACGAAAAACAGATCTCGTCAGGATCCATTAAACTTCCCTATTCGCTTAACGAATAAACTGGCGCATTTGAATTCTTTGGTTGGTGGTTCAGATTTTGCGCCAACCGATCAGGCGATAGCTGTTAAGGAAGAATTATCCGCTGCCATCAAGGTTGAATTGGATGCTTTTGAAGCTATAAAAACAAAGGATATCAAAGCGTTGAATGCAGCTATTGCAGCAGCTAAAATTGACGCAATCCTAGTTGATTAAATGTATATTTTCTTTTGGGCTAAATTACTTTTACCTAATTTAGCCCAAATTTTTTCCATATGATCGAAGCAAGTTTTACACCAGACCGATTGGGTCTGTTATTAAGCATCATACTCTTTTTAGTGATCACTGCCGCAGGTGCTTGGCTGGTGTATCAATTAGAAGTGAAGAATAAGTATAAGTCTTCACTTAAGGCTTACAAACCATTAGTGAGTATGCTGGGCTTTTTTACAGCATTTATTTGTTTCGGAATATTCTGTTTTAATTGCTGGAATTTCTTAAGTCTTAAACCAGTATATATTTCCAATGATTATTTGACGATCAATGGAGAGCAAATTGAATGGGAGAATATCTTATCTGTCGATAATAAACTGATTGATGAGGTAGGCTTGTTCGGAAATATAAAGACGACTGATGAACGTATACTGGAGATCAGAAAGGTTGGAAAGGTTCAGGCTCCGATTATCCTGTCAGACAATTTTTATCCTGTTGAAGAAATTTTCCAAAAGATTAAAGCAAAAAAGGACTAACTCAGTTAGTCCTTTTTTTATCTCTTAGATACCTTGTTGTGGGTGATTTGCTTCTGTCTGCTGCACTTGAATCTACCTTCTTCAAAAGTCCGTTTCTTTGCGTGTTTTGTGGATCTGCCTTGCACGCGTTTTCTCCACATTCTGAAAGAAGATGCCTTCATATGTTTACGCATAAGTTCTATGACCTTTTGTTCCTTGATGCCAAATTGTAATTCAATAGCATCGAATGGAGTCCTGTCCTCCCAGGCCATCTCGATAATTCTGTCGATATCTTCTGTGCTTAAATCTCCCATAAAGTATCTATTTAAATGTTGGAACTTCTTTTACTCTTGCATAAGGAAATTCTGCTATTTCACTAACGGTATTGTATTTGTTCAAGCCGCTAATGGCAACAGTT
>OMKD01000306.1 GCA_900299495.1 Sphingobacteriales bacterium | reverse complement strand
ATATCTGCAACAGTTACCTGTGCATCATTGATGAATACATTGCCACCGTCAAAACTTACAGTAACATCTTTACCGTTTAATGTAGTTACATCTCCTGCTGTAAGATCAGTAGAAAGTACTTCACCAGAAACTACGTGGTATAATAAGATGTCAGCTAATGCTCCCGTTGGATCTAATAGTAGATCGTCTACTACGGTACCAAGAGCTGCAAATGCGTCGTCTGTAGGTGCAAATAGGGTGAAAGGTCCAGCAGCAGTTAAGTCGTCTGCTAATTCAGCAGCAACTACAGCAGCTTCAAGTATAGTGTGGTCAGGGCTGTTCAGTACAACGTCCACTACAGTAACTACTGGTGGAACCATAACTGCGTCTATGACATGAACAACACCATTGTCTGTTTCAATATTAGCAACAGTTACCTGCGCGTCGTTGATGAATACATTTCCACCATCAAAACTTACACTAACTTCTTTGCCATTGAGTGTAGGTACTGATCCTTCTGTAAGGTCTGTGGATAAAACTGCTCCAGAAACAACGTGGTAAAGTAAGATTTCAGCAAGTTCTCCAGTTGGATCTAGCAGAAGTTCATCTACTAATGGTCCTAATGCTGCGAATGCTGCGTCGGTTGGTGCAAATACGGTAAATGGGCCAGCTCCTGAAAGATCATCATCTAGTTCAGCTGCAATTACAGCGGCCTCTAAAGTATTGTGATCTGGGCTGTTGACGATGACATCTACTACTGTGTCTGCCTTAGCAACGCCCAAAAATAGAAAGCTAAGGGATAAGAATGTAAAAAAGAGTTTTTTCATCTTACAAGGTTTTGTTTAGTTTTTTATGATATTAACTATACAAAACTTGGTCGGCTTTGTTGCATATGACTTATAAAAAAATATAAATCATATGTCTTATGCTATTTTTTTACATTCTAAATCCCAAGATTAATGACATATCCTTAAGCAGAATTTCTGCTGGCATTAATATTGCCATATAAGGATCTGGTTACTAGCTTCTTATAGGTTTCGTCTAGGTCGCTGCCTTCTGCGATACGCTGCAGGGCATACTGTTGGATAGTCAAAAGTGGTAAAACAATCTTCTCTCTAATCTTTACAGATTTTTTTGAAACTAATTCTTCTTGCATGAGTTCCTGATACCCACTAATCTCCAGTAACATGTCTCTGCTTAGCTGCATCTCCTCATGCAGTAAGTTCCAGAATGGACCAAATTGTTCGTTCTCTTTCATATAGGATGTCAATGGGAAATAGGTCTTCGTTAATGACATCATACTGTTTAGCATTAAGGCCTTGAAGAAAGGGACTTTTTGGAAAAGTTCTTTCACTGCATCAATCCTTCCCGCATCTTTAATCTGTTTTATGGCGGTTCCTATACCAAAATATCCAGGAACATTTTGCTTGAGCTGTGACCAGGATCCAACAAACGAAATCGCTCTCAGATCGGTCAATTCCAATTTCTTTTTATTGCCTCGCTTACCCGGTCGAGAACCAATCTTTGCATTGCTGTAATATTTCAAAGTACTCATTTGCTCTAGGTAAGGGATGAATTCCGGATGCTGTTTCAGTGCATCGTATTTGCTGAAACTAATCTCCGCCATCTCCTCAAGTAGTGATCTGAATTCAGGAGCTATATCCGCATTTTCAATATCAAGGAAGTCATTGGATAACCCTGCTGTCACTAATTGTTCGCAGTTATACTGAAACTTATCTTTTGTACCGAAAGTGGAGGTTATTGTTTGTCCCTGGACGGTAAGCTGAATTTCGTTATTTGCTATGCTCTTTCCATTAGATGCGTAAAAACGGTGTGTTTTACCTCCACCTCTTGCTGGAGGTCCTCCACGACCATCAAAGAAGATGGCTTTGATGTCGTGCTCTTTAGACACAATGGATAAGGTTTCTTTCGTTTTGTAAATGGACCAATTCGCTTTGAGATAACCACCATCTTTAGTTCCATCTGAAAATCCTAACATGATGGTCTGGATGTCATTTCTGCGCTTTAAATGCGCGGAATATTCCTTATCCGAATACAGATAATGCATAGTCGCTTTCGCATTTTGCATACCCTCCATAGTTTCAAATAGTGGAATAATATCAAAGCTGATATCAGCTGGTTTCCATCCACACCAGCAGAATAGCTTATAGACGAATAAAACAGAGTAAATGTCTACTGAATTAGATATGATATATCTGTGGCAGCCATCTTCTCCATTGCTATCCTGTATGCTTTTAAGTTGTTTGATATTTTTAATAGTATCGGCAACTAACGGATCGCTATACTGATCTTCGTTTAGTAGGGTTTCTTTACGTAGGATATTGAGTTGTTCTTCCTGACTTAGATCTTCAAAGTTTTTATCGCTCCAATTGTTTTGAGCGATTATTGCATTGATACATTTTATATGCACAGAATGATCTTGGCGAATATCAATAGAAGCAAAGTGGCTTTTAAAGATCTGAACCTTGTCTATCATTCTGTCCAATTCTTCCAAATACAAGTCGCTGTAGTTGTCTGTTACTTGCTTACGAATCCTGAAAAGATGACCTAAGATCTCATCATGGTGCAGAACAGACTCCCTGCTAAACATAGACTCATAAATCTTATCCTTTAAACCCATTAGGTCATCCTTGACCAATCTGAAGGTAAGATGGGTTTCCAATGCTTTTATATCCTTGTAATAACACTTCATAAGCGTCATCCTCAATTCATTGGCAACTTCCTTGGTAACTGCAGCCGTTACAAATGGATTACCATCCCGATCACCTCCTGGCCAGAATCCCAACTTGATGAGGTTTGAATTCTGTAATTCAAAGCTCGAAGAGAAATCCTTTTTTAGTTTGGAGTAAAAATCACCTATGGCATCATAATAGGTATATCTTAAATAATGGATTATATTTTTAGCTTCCTCTATTGGCGTTGGTTTTTCCGTATTCAACAAGGAGGTAAGCGCCAATTGTTGTAAAACCTGATCAGCATGCTCAATTTTGTTTTCTGTAATATAAGACCTTAGGTTCATTATGATATTCAGAACATCCAAGGGGTAAAACTGAGTGGGATGTGCGGTCAATACTATGCGTACACTAAAATCCTGAAGTTTTTCATAAACCTTATCCTGCTCTCCTTCAGCCTTGAGAATATTAAGGAATTCACGGATGCTGTAATTATCATTGAGCTTATTTAACTCCGAAAAAGTAGCATCTTCAATACTATCAAATAAGACTACTTGTCTTTCAACATATTGAATCACCCTGAACAGGAAATCAATTTGCTCCTGTTCATTATTGGCAGTAGTGTGCGTTTCGAAAAAGTTGTGAATGATCTCTTTAGGGTTTTTACCTGCGGCATATCCCTCAAGGCATACCTTGTAAAGTAGTGGCAATAAATTACCCGTATACTGAATGTTTTTGAAAGGGAGGCTGAGAAATAATGCGTTGTAGAGATTGAATTTCTTTTCTACCAGTCGCTCGTATTGACTGACTTTTTGCTTTGAGCTCATTAGATGCTAATTATTGGTTTACGTTACTGGGTTTTATACTTAAGGCTGGAAATCCTAATATAAGAAATTGATTGTTTTATTGTGTACTGCGAGCTGACCTATTAAAAATAAAATGGTGCCATTATTGTAAAATGTCAATAATAAGCGCACAAAGGACAAATCTTAAACAAAGTGACAAGGTAGTATGCACCTATTCTTCATTAAATGCCTTGATGGAAATATTATCCCACCTATAGGTCTTAGGCGTTTCTTTTGGTAGAAAAACATAGCACCTGATCTCATCAATTTCCTTCTTAGGGAATTTGCAGCTCAGTTCGATATTCTTCCATTCCTTACTATTTAATAATCTTGGGAATTTGATATGCCTGTATTTTACATTCTTTTCTTCCTTTCGGAATTCCACAACCAAGGCCGCCATACTCCAAATATCATACTCTTTTTGATCGACAAAATAATCCGCCGAAATGCTTAGCCATTCTTTGTCTAAAGGCAGGTCAGTTATGCTAAGGGTTTTAGAATAGGGGTGCGCATTATTGATTAATTGAGCAAGAGACGCAGATGTGCCCTCTGAAATAGTTTCCCCCAGGTAGCTACTGTCTTTTTCAAAATCTTCAAAGATGAGTTCTTCAGCCTCTATTCGGTTTCCAAAACTAGCTTCCTTACTATCTATTAAAAGTTTATCTGTGGGTTCATATTGAGTATTAAAAAACATCCTCCAATAATATGCTCTATTCGTATATTCCGCATCAAACAAACCTGCGGTATGGGACTGCCAAATCTGGAAGTTATTCAATACAATAAAGAACAGCATAAAAGCTGTAGAAAGATAACGTTGAATGTTTTTTGTCTTAAGCTGGTCTACAAATGCAGCAAGCGGGAATGCCATTATTGCATAGGATTGTACCAAGGCACGCTGACCAAATGATCCTCCATACCACCAGATGTCCCATGCGGATACAATGTAAAAGTTTACCAGGAAGAAAAGCAGGCAAACCCAGAAATAGGTTCTGTATCTTCTATAAAGGTTTACAAATCCGATAAGCCCAAAAATCATCATAGGTGTATAAACCAGCCAACCTTTTCGGTAAGAGATCAATACGTTCTTTACATGAGGCTTAAACCAGGAAAAACCTTGGTCCTGGTAGGAGTAGATTACGAATTCACCTCCAGCGATTTTCCAGTATAAAGGCTGTAAAAAGAGAATCAACGCTCCCGAAATAGCTGCAAAGCCTAATTGCGGAAGATTCGTTTTTAAATCACCTAATCTTTTTGATAGTCCTGCTTTATTCAAGTTCAGTCCCCATAGTAATGGAATAATTAGCGCTATGATTTCAGTCGGTCTTATCAAAGCCATCAATCCAATGATGAAACCAATCGTAATGGCATATGGCCTTTTCTGTTCAGCAGCCCAAAATCGAATAGATTGTCTGATGAGCAAGGTATAAAGCGTAAATAAAGAAATATGCGTCATCATAGGCGTATAACTGGCATATTCCAATAAGTTGGTACCTGCAGCCAGTAAGAGGATGGTCCAGTTCGCCGTGTTTTGATTGAATACAGATCGCAGTATGTTGAATAATATGAAAATACCCAATAGTCCTAAACCCAATGCAAACCAATACACACTAAATTGGTAAGGATAAGAGTATCCATCTGCAGGATATTTTTCACTTATAGAGGCCCAGCTGTGACCGATGAAAAAACCAGGTAGGTAGCTTATGCTCTGCCCTAAGGAGTATTTGAAGATATAATTGCCGCTTTCGTGCATGAAAGCCTGATCCATGCTGGGTGAAGGTCGGTATTCCTCAATAATCCCTGGTAGGTATTCCAGTTTCTTTATGTCCTTATGAATGAAGATTGCAGGTAGGTAAGCATAATAACCACTTACATCCCAGGAAATAGGAGCCTCTGTCTGCGTATTATCCCATCGAGAGTGGTAAACCGTATTTGCTAAGATGACAATTAGGGCAAGCAATAGCCCCCATTTATTCAAAACCTGCTTCATGCTACAAATTACTATAAATTTGATAAGACTTAAAAATGCTTCCCTATTGAAGATGCTTTTATTGTTATTTCTGCTTTGAAATTAACTTCGTAAAGCGAAGCTTAAAGACCAAAAATTGTAGTTTGAAATCAGCTTCCATTTTTAGATATCGTATAATAAATAAATTATATGATATTATATTACCATATGAAAGTACGGAGAAAGAATAAGTGGCGACAATAGAAATGCTTAGAATGTTTGTGTAAACATTGAACAATAGTGTTTTAGGACGTACCTTTGCAAAAAAGTTTTGCTCCATGGTAGAGGCATTGATTGACAACCCAATTTTGCTCATAGTTCTTGTATTTGGTATTGGTTTTGGTATTGGTAAGATTAGCATCTTTGGTGTTAAGCTGGGAGCTGCTGCTGTCTTATTTACAGGTTTGTTTTTCGGTAGCTTGAGCCCCGATTTGAATGTGCCTCAAATCATCATTTTGTTGGGACTTGCCATATTTCTATATTCTGTTGGATTGAGCAGTGGTCCTTCCTTTTTTGCCAATCTCAAAAAGAGTGGTCAGCGGGATATACTTTTCATTTTTATGATAAATGGTCTTTATGCCTTGTCCACGATACTCGTTTTTCATTTCATGGGCTTTGACGCAAGCACCATTGCTGGTATGTTCTCCGGTACAGCAACGAGTACAGCTTCACTGGCCGCATTTGTAGATATGGTTCGAAACAGAGCTATTGAAACGGACTTGATCAATGAGCTTATCCAGAACGGGGTAGTAGGTTATTCTTTAACCTACCCAATGGGGGTATTGGCTTCTATGATAGGGATTATATTACTGGCAAAAGTATTCAAGATTAACTTCAAGAAAGAGGAAGAAGAATTAAGTTCTCAGTATCCGGTTAAAAAAGAGATAAAATCTTCATCTATTCGAATAGAGAACGAAAACATCTGTGGTATTGCAATCCGTGACTTGAAGAGACTACATAAGATCAAGGTTGTATTTGGTAGAATGAAGAGAGATGGAGTTACAGCTTTGGTTCATTTTGATACTGTATTTAAGTTGGATGACGAGGTCATGGTAATAGGTGATGCCAAAGAAGTAGGTTTTACTGCTGAACTCTTTGGTTCGCAGACAGAGTTTGATATTTCTAAGGACAATAGTGAGTATTCTACGAGAAGGATTTTTGTTTCAAATCCGCAGGTAGCAGGAGAAACATTGGCCAGTTTAAATCTTTCTGAGAAGTTTTCTGCTATTGTTACAAGAGTCATTAGAGGAGATATTGATATCATAGCGGATCAGTCGACTGTAATGGAGTTAGGAGATCGGGTTCGTGTGGTTGCAAAACGTGGTGATGTAGCAGCAGTTAAAGAATTCTTTGGGGATTCCTATGAAAAATTAGCAAGCATTAATCTCTTCACTTTTGGTATTGGTCTTGCCATAGGTCTTTTGCTAGGGATGGTTACTTTTGCCTTGCCTGGTGGGGTAGAATTCAGACTTGGATATGCTGGAGGACCATTAATTATTGGTTTGATCCTTGGCACAATGCGGAAAACGGGTAATATCGTATGGTCTTTACCCTATGGTGCAAACATTACGCTTAGACAAATTGGACTCATGCTTTTACTCGCAGGGATAGGAATCAATTCCGGTCATACCTTTATGAATACCATTTTCACAAGTAAGGGTGGTATGATATTCCTAGGTGGCGTAATCATAACAATGGTAACAGTATTAACGGCTATTGTGGTGGGATATAAGTTATTTAAGATTCCTTTCTCAATCTTAATGGGATTTGTTTCCAATCAACCCGCTATTCTGGAGTTTGCAATCAATAAATGTGGCAACAAACTTCCTATTATTGGTTTTTCACTGATGCTTCCGATCACAGTGGTTGTAAAAATTATTTTTGTCCAGCTCCTTTTTGCTGTATTTTCATAGTTGGGCATCAAGCTTCTAATTTAAGTCTTCGTTAATAAATTACTCTGTATGCAACTATGCATACCTTTACGTGTTTACCTCTTTATATTTTAATAGAAATACTTACTTGTTGAAATCTAACACACCCTTCATGAGACCTAAAGCAATCATAATTGGTTCTGGTATCGCCGGAATAGCTTCCTCTATAAGACTCGCAAACAGCGGTTATGCTGTCGAGGTGTTTGAAGCCAATGATTATCTGGGCGGAAAGCTAACGGAAAAGAGACTAGATAGCTATCGTTTTGATGCGGGACCCTCTTTGTTCACCATGCCAGAGCTGGTAGACGAGCTATTTGAACTTTCAGGTCTGGACAGTAAGGAATTTTTTGAGTACGAGCAGTTGGATGAAATTTGCAGATACTTTTATGAAGATGGAACAAGACTGACTGCATTTGCAGATAAAAAGCAGTTCTTAAATGAATTGGAACAGAAGATAGGTGCAGATACTCGCAAAGTCGAAAGTTACTTGGATAAAAGTGCTTATATCTATAAACACACAGGCGAGTTGTTTTTAAAAAGATCCTTACATAAGATCTCTTCCTACCTGAATTGGTCCACCTTTGTCGCTATTCTAAATCTTCCTTTTTTGAATATTTTCTCCAGTATGGACAGGGCCAATAAACGAAAACTAGGTAATGAGAAGCTAAGACAATTATTCAATAGGTACGCAACCTATAACGGATCAAATCCATATAAGGCTCCAGGGATTCTTAATATTATTCCGCACTTAGAGTATAATATGGGCGCTTATTTCCCTAAAGGAGGTATGCATAATATCACGAAATCTTTGGTTCAGTTGGCTAAGGATAAGGGGGTGGTCTTTCACTACTCTTCGCCGGTAGACAAAATCCTTGTAGAGCAGGGGCGTGCTGTTGGAATCATACAAAATGGGCAGTCTATAAAAGCGGAGAAGGTGATCTGTAATATGGATGTGGTGCCTGCATACAAATATTTGATGCCAGATCAGGAACAACCAGAAAAGATTTTAAATCAGGAAAGATCCAGTTCTGCATTGATCTTTTATTGGGGCATAAAAGATGCCTTCCCAGAATTAGACTTACATAATATCTTTTTTAGCAAGGATTATGAGGGGGAGTTTAAGGCGATTTTCAATGATAGAAGTCTAATGGATGATCCTACTGTGTACGTAAATATAACAAGTAAGTTTTCCAAAGAAGATGCTCCGGAAGGCTGTGAGAATTGGTTTGTAATGATAAACGTGCCTTATAATGATGGTCAGGATTGGGATCTCTTGATTCAAACCGCACGCAAGAATATCCTTGCTAAATTATCCCGTATGCTTGGCCGGGATATTGAATCTTTAATAGAGGTAGAGACTATTTTAGACCCAAGATCGATTGAGTCCAAGACCAAATCCTACAAAGGTGCGCTTTATGGAACCTCATCAAATTCAAAAATGGCTGCATTTTTTAGGCATCCGAATTTTAGTAAAAAAATAAAAGACCTATATTTCTGTGGCGGATCTGTACACCCTGGTGGAGGTATACCGCTCGCACTTTCATCTGCAAAAATTGTTGGAGACCTAATCGCTGAGGAACATGAATAAATGGAATAGAACACAACGGACAATCTTTTTTCTAACCTGTGTCTATATCGTAGGTACATTCGGTATCTGTGCAGAGGTGTCCAGAGATCAGATCTTACTGTTGACTCCTTTAAATCTGCTGTTTACAACAGGCATGTATCTCTGGTCAAATGAAGGTTTTGAAAAGCAGCTATTCAAAGCCTCTGCTGTAGTTGGTTTGATCGGTTATTTTATAGAGGTTGCAGGTGTTAAAACAGGTGTTTTATTTGGCTCTTATTATTATGGTCCGACCTTGGGACCTCATATCCTGGAGGTGCCACCAACGATGGGGGTGAACTGGATACTCTTAAGCCTTTCAAGTTTTGGTATCTTCTTTAAATTAGAATGGAATAAATATTTAAAAATGGGAATGGCCGCTGGACTTATGGTTGCTCTGGACTACTTCATTGAACCGGTGGCCATGGGATTGGATTTTTGGCAATGGGAAGGTGATGTTGTACCCTTTAAGAATTATGTCATGTGGTTTGTGACCGCATACATTATACAATTTATT
>OMKD01000305.1 GCA_900299495.1 Sphingobacteriales bacterium | reverse complement strand
GGTTGTTATTAACGTCTTTGACATAAATGGCAATGTTTCAAAATTGAAGTTTTTTGTTAAAGAAACTAAGCGAGAAGTGAAATCAAAAGCTCCATTTCATAACTACTACCTGTTTCATAATCACCCAAACCTTGTCGTAAAGGATAATTTTGAAGTATACTTTCCTGAAAATTCACTATATGCCGATGTGCTAGTTCATATTGATATGATAAGTGATAAATCTGAAGGGTATTATTCGGATGTGTTGAAGTTACATTCCAAGCTAGTTCCTTTGCATAAGCCAATCAATATTGCGATGAAAATTAGTAATCCGGAGGTTTTGTCTCAAGAAGAAAAAGGAAAATTATTTATAGGTCATTGTGATGAAAAAGGAAGCATTCGAAGAGTCGGAGGTGAACTGGATGGGGATTTTCTAAAAGCTAAGGTATGGGGCTTTGGTAACTATGCTGTATTTATGGATGCTAAAAAGCCAAGCATTCGTGCCATCAATTTCAAATATGATTGTAGACGCTCCTCAGAGCTTAAATTTGTGATTGATGATAATATTCCTGTCACCAGGAGTGGTGGTCAGTTAAGCTACAGAGCTGAGGTTGATGGGGAATGGATTTTATTCAATTATGATCAAAAATATAAAACCATAACGCACTATTTTGATGGGACTATTAAACCTGGCAAGCATAAATTGCGTTTATTGGTTGAAGATTCAAGCGGCAATATTGCCACCTTTGAGAAAGAATTTATACGATAAATATGACACATCTAAAAGCAGGAGATAAAGCACCAGATTTCAATGCAGTAATTGAAGATGGTTCTTCCGTAAAACTATCGGATTATGCAGGTAAGAAATTGGTATTGTTCTTTTATCCAAAGGATAATACTCCAGGATGTACCGCAGAAGTTTGTGACTTGAGAGATAACTTTGATACTTTGAAGGCTCAGGGATATGCTCTGCTAGGAGTGAGTCCAGATTCGGAGAAGAAACATCAAAACTTTATTGCAAAATTTGAGCTTCCATTCAGTCTAATTGCAGATACGGATTTAAAAGTCATTAAAGACTTTGGATGCTGGGGCTTGAAAAAGTTTATGGGTAGGGAATTTGAAGGGGTTTACAGAACCACTTTCTTGATAGGTGCTGATGGAGTGATTGAAGAGGTGATCACAAAAGTCAAAACGAAGGAACATGCAAATCAGATTCTTAACTAAAAAAAGCTCAGGCATTGCCTGAGCTTTTTTTAAAATGGTAAATCATCATTTTGATCTTCTTCTGCTAAAGGAACATCATCCATACTTGGGAATGGATCATCAGGAGCATCTGCAGCATTTGCGCTGGCATCGCCTTCTATTCTCCATGCCTGAAGGTTTGTAAAATACTTTCCTTGCCACTCTCTACCTCTAAGGTTGAAGTGTACTTTTATTTCACTGCCTACTTCAAACTTATCAACGATTTCACACTTATCCTGTGTCAATTGGAAATTAATGAATTGCTCGTATTCACCGTCTTTGATAACGATTACGAAGTTTCTCACTCTGAATGAAGATGATTTTTCTTCAACATCAAATTTCTTGTGCAATTTGCCTATTACTTCAAATGCCATTCTGGTTCTTTTTTTTACTTTTAACAAAACTAACAAAAAGGAGTTTTATCAAAAAATAAAGTGTCCTTCAATCCAAATTAAATTAAAAATTTGAAAACCAATGGCATTCATAAATGTTGAGATCAAGGCAAGAATAGATTCCGCAGATGAATTGAGAGGACTTTTGCTTGTGAAAGATCCTAGATTCGTAGGAACAGATCATCAAATTGATACCTACTTCAATGTTCAAAATGGACGATTAAAGCTACGCCAAGGGTCGATTGAGAAACATCTTATTTTTTATGAACGTCCTAATATTAGCGGGCCAAAAACATCGCTGGTTAGTTTGTTTAAAGCAGATAAGAACAGTGACGACCTTTTGAATACATTAGATCGAGCGTTGGGGAAAAAAGTTGTTGTGGATAAGCATCGGGAGATCTATTATATTGGAAATGTGAAGTTTCATATTGATCAGGTACAGGATCTAGGGAGTTTTATGGAGATAGAAGCTATGGAGTGCCCAGATTATCCGGATCAGCAAAGTCTTCAGGAGCAGTGCGATTATTATATGGAGTATTTAAAAGTTAAACCTGAAAATTTGATCCATGTTTCTTACTCAGACCTTTTAATGCAATTGGATGCAGATAAATAAAAAGACATATCATTCTAAGGTTTTGCTTTTTGGTGAATACTTGATCCTGGAAGAGTCAAAGGCACTCGCAGTTCCTTTTCCTGAATTCAGTGGAGCTTGGAAAGTTGTGAAAGATCCGAAGAGTCAAAATCCATATTATAAAGATTTCCTACGCCTAATAGACTTTATGTATATCCAAGGCATAAATGAATTCATTGAATTGGAAGAGTTTGAACTAGCCATTAGGAAAGGTTTATGTTTTGATTCAACAATTAAGACAGGGTATGGTACAGGAAGTTCAGGAGCTGTTGTAGCTGGAATTTATGACCAATTTTTGCAGAAGGACAAGGCAACAAAAGATTTTGCGATTATACGTACTCGACTTTCAGCAATTGAGTCTTTTTTTCATGGTAATAGTTCAGGCTTAGATCCCTTGGTCTCTTATTTTGATCAAGCTTTGCTTGTGGATAACGATAAGTCTGTGAGTAAGGTGGAGTTTACCAAGCCAGACCTTTCTTATTATTTGTTAGATTCTGGGAAGTCTAGATCAACTCAACCTCTGGTGGAGGTTTTTAAACAGAAAAAACAATCAGTAGCTTTTGTGGAAGATGTGCTAAAGCCATTGACAGTAATCTCAGATAGAGCTGTTGGTCAATCCCTTGCTAATGATTCAGGGTTGATGGATAGTATACTAGAGATGTCTAAGTTGCAGTTTGTAGGATTTCAGGAAATGATACTAGCCGAGTTCAAGGAGATGTGGAAAAAGGGTTTGGATTCGAATACCTTTGCTCTAAAATTGTGCGGAGCAGGTGGAGGAGGGTTCTATTTAGCCATAGGCGACTCAGAGGATATCGAAAACAACTTTGACGGAATTGCCTTAAGGCTGTTCTAGTCAAAATCCTCAAGTTGGGGTCTCCAAAGTACCGACTCTAGGTATGTTACTTTGTCGTTTTCAACAATGACACCTTCTGCTTCAAGTCTTTTTTGCATCAAATTAGGACTGCTAAAATGATTTCTTCCACTGAGTTCTCCTTTTCTGTTGACAACTCTGTGTGCAGGGACCTCGGGGACGGCTCCAAAAGATTTGTTTAAGGCCCAGCCAACCATTCTGGCTGATCCTAAACCTAAGAAATCGGCAATTAATCCATAGGTGCAGACTTTACCTTGAGGTATTTTTCTGGTACATTCATACACAAGCTCATGATAATTGTTTTTCATAAGGAGAAATTGCTTTGTACATTTGTGAAAAAAACAAGATAATGCTAAAACTTGATGTTTTTGCCGGAACGATAGCTAATCTAACAGATGCAAGATATTTTGCAGCGCGTGAAGCTAAATGGTTAGGCTTTAATATGGATAAGATGAATCCTTCTGCTGTTTCGGAAATGGAGGTGAATGCCATTAAGGAATGGCTAGACGGTGTAGAGATAGTTGGTGAGTTTGGAGATGTTTCCAACGAGGACTTGATGGGGACAGTTGAGCGAATAGGATTCGATGCAGTTCTTGCAGGTCCATTTACAAGTAGAGAGGCGATTGAGGGGCTTAATATCCCAGTATTCAAGGAAATTGTAGTGGAGCCTGCTATGTCAGAGAATGATCTAAGTAACTTACTGGAAGATTTTGAAGGAGCTGTTGCTTATTACGTTTTAGACTTTGATAAGAATAAGGTTGTGCCGGGGAGTAGTAATATATCCTTGGAGTTTTTAAAGGAACTTGGAGAGCAATATAAACTAATCGTAAGCTTCCCTTGGGAGACATATGCAATAGAGTCTGCTGTTCAGGATGCTTCATGGGCCGGGATTCTTATGCGAGGTGGCGAAGAGGAAAAAGTAGGATTCAAATCATTCGATGATCTTGATGAGATTTTAGATTTCCTTGAAATCGAAGAAGAATTTTAAAATCAACTGAATTTGAGTAATTCTGGAATTAGCAAAGATGAGGCCCTAAATAAATTGCAACGGTATTGTGCCTATCAGGAACGCTGCCATCAGGAAGTCCGAAATAAATTGATCGGGCTAAAAGTCTATGGTGATGATCTTGAAGATGTAATATCTTCTTTGATCTCGGAAGACTTTCTGAATGAAGAAAGATACGCTCGTGCATATGTACGAGGTAAATCCAGAATAAAACGATGGGGGAAGATGAAGATCAGAACCCAACTAAAGGCCAAACAAATCTCTGATTACTGTATCCGAAAAGGCTTTGAAGAGCTCGAAGAAAGCCAGAATAGGGAAAATATTTTACATTGGATTCAGAAAGTAGAAAAAGATTACGGTAATTTGGAGCCTTGTTTATTGAAAAGAAAAACAATACAGTATTTAAGTAATAAAGGGTTTTCTTTTGAGGAAATACAACAAATTAGTGATTTAGAAGACTGATTTTTTGAGATACCTTGTTTGAATAAAGTTTTGTTGTGACTTACATTTACCATACAAAATGTTGGAATCATGAAAAAAGAACAAACACAAAGCAAACTAAAGAAATTTGAATTAAGTCAATTAGAACAACAGAAATCCAAGGGTGGTTACGCACCTGTTGGAATCGCTAATTTTATTCAAATCAGAAGAAAATCTTCTATTTGGGGAGAGGTTGAAGTTAGAAGACCACTTCACAAAAACAGTATAAACAACATCACTGGATTTGGGAAACCAAATCGTGGTGGCATGAGAAGATAGTATTTTCGAGTTTTTTATTTAAAGTATTGTTGTTTGACGTCCTTAAAAGGAACGTCATTCAACTTAGAGATCACCCAACTCTCCATGTCAAATAGGTTCATGATATGATTATCGATCCTATTTGACTTTATAGTTTTAATGTCCCTTAGGAGCAATTCAAGGCTCTTCTGCTCATCAGACTTATCTATGTCTTTCAGGCTTCTTCTGAAGTATTTTAATACAGCTTCCTCGTATCTTGATGGTTTACTGATTTTATTCAAAAATCTTGTTGCTGATCGCGTCAAGGATTGAATGAGGATCTCGTTGCCTAATTCCTTATGAATTACAAGATTCAAAATTCTTGCAAGCGCTTGAAGGTCTTGTTTTTCGGTATTAGTTTTGAGGTTTAGCCAATCGTTCATGTATTGTAAGGCCTCGTTATACAAACCTGCTCCAAAATGAAGATAGAAATACTGGAAGAAGAAGGTGTGCTTTAAGAAGCTTTGTGACTTATTCTTCTTTAAGAACTTTTGATGTTCTTTAAATGCTGTAATCCCCTGATTAAAATTACCGGTGTGGATACAATAAGAGAACAGGTTCATATAATATTGACGATGGATTTTTAGCTCATCATCTTTAGTGATTGGTTTGACTGCTTTTAATTTTTCAAGCAGTGCAATCACCTGATCAAATTGTTCAAGTGTTCCGTGACCAATCAATAAGTTGTTGATTACTGAGATATATTCTGAAACCTCCTGTTTAAGGAAATGAGGTTCTGATTCCAATAGTTTTAGAAGTAACTTGTTTGTTTCTACAAACCCTTCGATATTCCCCTCTATATAATGTTGCATCGATACTAGCCTGTAGAAAATTACTTTCGTATTGTGTCCAGTTTCTTTGGGAAGTACCAAACGTTTTATGGAGGTAATAAGCTGATCAAGATGTTTGGCTTGGCCTGTTCCAGGAGCTTGCTTTCTGATATTTGTTAGGAGCTTGAAGAATGTGTTTCTATATCTCGTCCTAAGCTGATATTGTGCCAAGTGATATCTTTCCTCTTTTTCAAGATTTTCAAGTTCTTCGTCCAGGAATTTTATATCAGTGAGCGCATAAGCTATCTTTTTTTCCCAACGTATTATTTCTAATAATAGCAAGTGCTCTT
>OMKD01000304.1 GCA_900299495.1 Sphingobacteriales bacterium | reverse complement strand
GATCATGACACAGCTTACATGGCGTCTACTATTTCAGATAGTCGTAAAAATATACTGCTTGTAGAGGATAATTCAAGTATTCAGGAGTATATCAGAATTATATTGGAAGACCAATTTTATATTGAGTTTGTAAGTAATGGTCAGGAAGCAATAGAATATCTTAATAATGCCCTGGATTCCTCAGATGATTCTTTTCCTGATTTGATTATTTCAGATGTGATGATGCCCTTAATGGATGGTTTTCAATTCATAGAGCATATTAAGGCTGATACTAATCTCAATCAGATACCTGTTATAATGCTTACGGCTAGAGCGGATATGAAAGATAAGATCAAGGCCTTACGAATTGGTGTTGATGATTACTTATACAAACCATTTAATGAAGAAGAATTAAAAGTAAGGATTGAAAATTTACTTAGAAATTATGATGCTAGATCCATCTCTGAATCGGAACAAGCTGAGGAGTATAATATTCCGGTTTTTTCACAGGAGGATATGAAATGGCTAGCCATGTTTGAAGATTATATCTCAAAGAATTATACTCAGCAAATTCTGAATATCCCAAAAATAGCTTTTGATATGGCTATGAGTGAATCTTCCTTACTCAGAAAATTAAAACAACTCACTGGTCTAAGTCCAGCTAAATACTTACAGGAAGTTCGTTTGGAAAAAGCGATGACATTACTTGTCTGTAAAGCCTATAACTCAGTTTCCAGGGTCGCTGTAGAAGTTGGTTATTCCGATACACGCTCATTTTCCAGAAGTTTTAAAAACCGCTTTGGTAAATCACCATCAGATTGTCTCCGATCCTAGAATTAGAAGTTTAGCTAGTAAACATTGACGAAAATTGTACCTAAATATTGTTGTTTGACGGATTTGTATACCAAAAAGACGATTTATGTACCTTCTTAATTCTATAAATTTGGAGTATACATATCTACCAAAAAAAGAATATTTAATTTATTTGTGTATTGGCGTTTTTATAACAAAACAACTTAGGTAATCAACAACTTGGAAACAAAACTTTGAACATCTAATTACTACAATATTTATTTTTCTTTTTCTTAGAACTCATATGAAAGAGATTATATAAGAGGAGCCACCCCCCCTGGTTCCTCTATTAATTTTGTTAGGGATTTTATGAATTGATTCTATTGTGAATTGAAAAAGGTTCAAAAGAGAACGTTCGTTTTATTTTGAATCATGTATACCAAAAACACTCAAAATACGCTTGGATGAAAAAGTTAATATATTCAATATTGATTGTTATTATCTGTGTGGAATGTTTAGTTGCACAGATATCTATTAATCTAGAATCTCGTTCAAATATATTCGCATCAGGAAGAATGTATACCTCTAACCCAGGAGGTGGAGGGGGTGGAATTTTACCCTTTGAACTGGCATTGGACTGTACTGTTAAGAAGTTAATATTCCCAGAAGTAAAAGGTCAGATTTCAATTACTGGTGAACCTTCTATTTCTCCAGAGGGATGGTCCATCGACAGCCCTGAGGGATATGATCCGAATGCCAGAATACCAGAGTTTGAAGGCCTATCAGATGTGATCAGCAAAAAACGTGCTCTATTTCTTGCTGGTGTTTTTCTAGATGATTCTGTACCAGAGGGAGTGTATCAGGGTGGACCGAATATAATTCAATATGACTTAATAGAAAATAGGCCTGCCTTGAATCAGATTTTCTACATCGGTGATGGGCTTACAGGAACTGGTAGTGGAGAATTACAAGAGTTTTTCGTACCGAAAGGTGCTACTAGACTCTTCTTAGGTTTTCCGGATGCACCCTATTTTAAAGGACCTCATGGCTATTATGGAGATAATAAAGGGTCAGTAGATGTGACCATTGAGACTTGCTCGGTTATTGATAGAATTAATTCAACTGAACTACAACTAAGTTTATGTAAAGAAACAAACAGTAGTCAGCTTGATTTGCTTTTTGCGGATGGGACTGTCTTGCATTCTGTAGTGTTACCGAGTCTTGCGATTGAAAATTCATTCGGTAGTATTGAAAGTGGTGCATATGCATACCTACTTACTCACGAAGATACAGCTTGTGAAATCTATGGTAATCTAACATTAGAAACTTGTAATAAACATGATTTAGGATTTATAGATTCACGTACAGCATCTGGCTATACTGAAGTTAGTTTTTCTAACGAGCTCAATCAGAATATCTATGAAATCTTATGGAATCATGTTTTTGCAAAGCTTTTTTCAGATGATTCAAGTCTAGAAGATTATTCTTTTTCGATATGGAAGAAAAACAAACCCTTGGTTTCATTATCAGAAGAGAAAAAGAACCATTTGGATTTGAATTAAATCGATAAATATACCTCACTATTACTAAGCTATTTTTATCAAATCAATTGATAATAAATAGGAAAGATAATGCCTTAACAAACCTGCTTGGAACACTATACAAGGAATATAAGCATTAGGTAGACGTGGGTAAAAAATAATAAAAAACTTGACTTAATTTTATGTGTATTTGCTAGGTGAAAGTTTCAGACTTTCATCTTTTTTTGTGGTGATAAAATGGGTTTTAGACTTCGAATTTTTAATCCAAAAATACTTG
>OMKD01000303.1 GCA_900299495.1 Sphingobacteriales bacterium | reverse complement strand
CTCGTCAGAGGCCCACACTTTTTTTAGTTTGCCCTGCAATCCCCAATAGATAAGCGTATAGTTTATGCCTGCTAGAAACATAAAGAGCAGGATTGGATATTGAATCAATGGGGTATTGTATGCTGCAATGCTGGCATTTTGAGTAGAGAATCCTCCGGTAGCCATCGTTGTCAATGCATGATTGATAGCGTCATAAAAGCTCATGCCTGCTGCCCAAAGAATAAGCATAAGAATACCTGTAAAGCTTACATAGATTAGCCACAGGCTTTTAGCTGTTTGCTGTATCCTTGGATGAATCTTATCAGAAGTTGGACCTGGTGCTTCGGCAACGAACAGTTCAATACCACCAATGCCTAAAAGCGGAAAGAGTGCTACGGTCAGCACGATGATACCCATTCCTCCGATCCACTGGGTAAGTGATCTCCAGAACAGTAGTCCCTTGGGCATGCTTTCAATATCATTTAGTATGGTTGCTCCAGTCGTTGTCATTCCTGAGATAGATTCGAAGAAAGCATCTACTGGATTGTCGAAGAGTCCGGAAAATAAATAGGGTAGGGCAGAGAATAATACCATGGATATCCAGCCTGAAGCAACGATAAGATATCCCTCTCTTTTTCTTACCTGATTGTTACCCTCTTTAGGTTTAAACTGTCTGAATAAGAATCCTGCAAATGCAGTCACTAAAGCTGCTCCTCCAATTGCCTTCCAATCACTTTCACCAAAGTACAGTGAAAAGGGAATACAGGTAAGCATCATGCCACCTACGATCATGAGTAGGAATCCTACAACATTTCGGATTGGAAAAAAGCTTACCATATTCATCGGAACAAGTCTTCAACTACAGGAATAGTCTCTGGCATCGCAAAGACAATAACTTTATCTCCGTTTTTCATCTGGAAATCACCATTTGGTATCAATCCCGAATTATTACGGATAATACCTCCTATAATCACACTTTTAGGCAGAGGAAGGTCTTTAATCGGGTGCTTCGTAAGCTGATTGTCTCTGTGTAATTCAAATTCGATCAACTCTGCATCAACTCCTTTCAGAGAAACAATCTCCTCTACCTTACCTTTTCGTACAAAGCGGAATATATTATTTGCTGCAATTAGTTTTTTATTGATCAGTGTATCCACACCTATATTTTGAGAGATGTGCACATAATCTGAGTTTTCAACTTGTGCTATGGTTTTAAACACTCCGTGATTCTTTGCACTTAGGGAGGTAATGATATTGGTTTCAGAATTTGGAGTAAGTGCAAGAAAGGCATCCATGTGTTCGAGCCCTTCTTCTTCCAGCATATCCATATTGGAAGGATCTGCATTTATGATCAGGGCATTTTGCAGATGTTCTGCCAAGAAATTACAACGATCTTTGTTCTTTTCTACGATGGTCACATTGAAATCCTTTTCCAGCATTTTAGCTGTGGAGTAAGTCAGGTTGCCACCACCTACAATCATAATGCGATTGATCTTACTGTTTTCTTTTCCTACGTAGCGTTTAAGCGGAAGCTTTTTCCTGTCGTTGGTCATAAAGAAAACGTGATCATTTTCTTTAAGTGTGGTAGAGCCTTCAGGCAAGATTGTACTGCTATCTCTTAAAATAGCAATAGGTCTAACAATTCCATTTAATTCTGAGGAAACTCTAAGTTCTCGAATGGTCTTATTTTTCAAAGGTGAGCATCCTTCCAGGGTAAGCCCTATAACAGACATTTTGCCGCCTTCAAAATCGAACACATCAGTGAAATAAGATTCCTGAATCAGTTTCTGTAGTTCAAGTGCAGCGAGTTTGTTTGGACAAATTACAGAATCCACTCCAAGTTCACTGAAGTTCGCTTTAGCTGATTTTTCTATATACTCCTGATTTTGAACCCGGGCAACTGTTTTAGTTGCTCCCATCTTTTTGGCAAGAATTGCCGAGATTAGATTGGTCTTTTCAGAGGTGGTCACGGCTAGGAAAAGATTTGCTTTCTTTACTCCTGCAGACTGCAGAATATTGGGAGATGCACAATCTCCACAAATAGTTAAAACATCCAGTCTGTTTGAAACCATCTCCAGCACATCCTCATCTCTGTCTATTAGTGTAATATTCTGACTCTCCTGTGCTAGTAATTCTGCTAAATGATAGCCAACGTCTCCTGCTCCCGCAATGACAATATTCATAAATTTAATTCTGTTAAAATAACTCCTTCGCAGGAATATGGACAAAATTACAAGATTTTGCGTTCTAAAGTGGACAAATTTTGTGATATAATCGTTTTAATTAACGTATAGAGGAAAATCAAATAGTAATTATGAAGCGTATCCTTTTTGTTTGCTTGGGAAATATATGCAGGTCTCCGCTTGCTGAGGGCATTCTTCAAGCAAAAATCAATGCGAATAACTTGGACTGGGAGGTAGATTCTGCTGGTACTTCTGGAATGCATGCCGGTGAATTACCAGATGTCCGGTCTATAGAAATTGCGAAGGCAAGAGGTGTTGATATTATGAATCAACGATCTAGGCAGTTTAAAAAATCTGATTTTTTTGAATTTGATTTTGTTTATGTCATGGATAAACTTAACTTGAACAACGTTCGATCAATAGCGGATACGGATGAGCAGCGAATGAAGGTGGATATGATTATGGAAATGGTCTATCCAGGAGAATTGAAGGACGTTCCAGACCCATATTGGGATGATGACGGATTTGCAGGTGTCTATGACATGTTGGACGAGGCCTGTGAAATGATCATCCATAAGCACTTAAACAAAGAAAATATTGAAATCTGAATTTGATATTTAAAAAGCCCACTGTTTTTGCAGTGGGCTTTATCTTTTATTTGAATGCTCTTTCAACAATATCCATTTGTTGCTGATCATGTACTTTTTTAAATCCAGTAGCTGGTGAAGCAGAAGCCTTTCTTGCAACGACCTTCAATGGTCTGTGTTGGTAAAGACTCATGAATACATGTTGCCATGCACCCATATTCTCAGGTTCTTCCTGTACCCAGATCGTTTCGGCATCTGCATATTTCTTGAAGATTGCCTCGATTTGAGAATCAACGATCGGATAAAGCTGTTCCATACGAACAATAGCAACATCTTCTCTATTGTCTGCTCTTTGCTTATCCAATAGGTCAAAGTAAACCTTACCTGTACACATCAATAGCTTCTTCACTTTCTTACCTGATCTAGGGCCGAATTTAGGATCATCGATAATCTCTTTGAAGTTGTTCTTTGTTTCGAACTCGCTAATATCAGAGACTACCTCTGGGTGACGAAGTAATGATTTTGGTGACATTACAACCAATGGTTTTCTGAACGGACGCTCAATCTGTCTTCTCAATAGGTGGAAGAAGTTTGAAGGACTCGTTACATTCGCTACTGTAATGTTATACTCTGCACAAGATTGAAGGAAACGCTCCAGTCTTGCAGAAGAGTGCTCAGGTCCTTGACCTTCATAACCGTGTGGTAGTAGAAGGACAAGACCACTCATACGTTGCCACTTGGATTCAGCAGCTGTGATATATTGGTCAATGATGGTTTGCGCACCATTGTAGAAATCTCCGAACTGAGCCTCCCAGATTACTAGATTCTCAGGAGATGCCAGCGAATATCCATATTCAAAACCTAAAACGGCAAACTCTGATAGCAGTGAGTTGAAAATTCTGAATTTACCTTGCTTATCATCGATACCATCCAGTCTGTTGTGCGGCTCATAGGTAGTAGAATCGTGGATGACTGCGTGTCTGTGTGAGAAAGTACCTCTTCGTACATCCTGTCCAGAGATACGCACGTCTCTATTTTCTAATAATAAAGATCCATAAGCTAATAATTCTGCCATCGCCCAATCCAGTTGGTTGTTGTCCAGTAATTTTTGCTTTCCTTTAAATAATCTGTTGACTTTGCTTAAAGGTTTAACCCCCTCAGGTATCGTCATCAAATGCTTGATGATCTTATCAATAGTCTTTTTATCGATTCCAGTAGCCGGAGACTTTTCGAAATCCTTAGGATCTGTTATTTTGTTTAATTTTCTCCACGCTTGCTCTGGCTCCTGATACTCATATGGAAGTGGCTTTTCTTTTACATTGTCCAGTCTTGCCTGAAGGTCAGACCAGAATGCCTTTTCCATATTTTCGGCCATAGCCTTGTCCACATCACCCCTTGCAATTAGCTTGTTAGAGTATATTACTCTTGGGTTATCGTGCTTAGAGATGAAGTTATACATCTCTGGCTGTGTGAACTTAGGATCATCACCTTCATTGTGTCCGTGCTTACGGTAACACACCATATCGATGAATACATCTGAGTTGAATTTCTGGCGATATTCAACTGCAAGCTCAACGGCAAAAACAACTGCTTCAGGATCGTCTCCATTTACATGGAATACAGGTGCCTGAACGATTTTAGCAGCAGCTGTAGAGTAGGTAGATGAACGTGCATCATGAAAATCAGTGGTAAAACCTACCTGATTATTGATCACGAAGTGCATCGTACCACCTGTATAATAACCTTCCAGTTGACTCATTTGTACGGTCTCAAAGACTACACCCTGACCTGCAACTGCAGCATCACCATGAATCAGAATAGGAAGTATTTTGTCATAATCACTTTTATAAAGAATATCTGCCTTAGCTCTTGCGAAACCTTCTACAACCGGATCTACAGATTCCAGGTGTGATGGGTTTGGTGCAAGTTTAAGGTGTACATTTTTACCTGAAAGTGTTTCCACCTGAGAAGAGTATCCAAGGTGATACTTAACATCTCCGTCTCCAAAGCTAAGGTCAGGTACGGAATTTCCTTCAAATTCATTGAAGATCATATCATAGGTTTTACCCATGATATTGGCTAATACGTTCAAACGACCTCTGTGAGCCATACCAATAACCACTTCTTCAACTTTATCCTCTGCACCTTTATTGATGATCGCATCTAGCGCTGCGATAGCTGATTCACCACCTTCTAGTGAGAATCTCTTTTGACCAACATATTTTGTGTGTAGGAATTTTTCAAAACCTACTGCACCGTTCAGTTTTTCAAGGATTCTTTTCTTCTTATTGATGTCAAGACCATAATCTTCTGACAAGTTTCGCTTCTCAATACGATCTCTTAGCCATCTTCTTTTTTCTCTGCTTTGAATATGAGTTGTTTCAAAACCAATATTTCCAGCATATATTTCTTCCAGCTTTTCGATCAGCTGTTTTAGGCTTGCATTGTTAAGACCAACTTCTGAGCTTACTGCAAATTTAGTGTCCAAATCTGCTTCGCTAAGGTTGAAATCTTTGAGATCAAGATTTGGAACTCTGTCTCTTCTTGCTCTAATGGGGTTTGTTGTGGAACGTAGGTGTCCGCGATCTCTGTATGCTTTTATAATTGCATATACTTTTAACTCCTTTACCAGATTGGCTAAATCCACGCCAGCAGTAGCTTCTGCTGCATGACCATTGCTGCTCAGAGCAAGGTCAAAGCCTTTAAAGAATAATCTCCAACCTTCTTCAACATTCTCAGGGGACTGTTGATAGCTTGTGTACATGGATTCAATGTAACTAGGGTGTGCGTTAAAAATAAATGATAAATCTTTCATCTCGAGTATGTTTAGAAGCAACTTTTCAGCTGGTCTTCCATAATAATTTCTTTTTGTTTGTTGTTTAATCCTCGATTAACAACGCAAATTTCACTTATTATTATCTAATAAGGAAAAAAAACTACATGAATATTCTTAATTTTACGAACATAATATCTGGAAAAGTCTTTTCTTTGTCCAAAGAGACTAAGAAACAAAGGATTTTGAAGCTGAAGTGTTGAAAAAAAATTCTTTAAGTTTTATTTTTTCGAAATAAGTTTTAATTTTGCGTTCCGATTTGAGGAAAGATTGAATAAAAGTCAAAACAAGTAAAAAATGGCACATCATAAGTCTGCACTAAAGAGAATTAGACAAGATGCTAAGAAGCGTTTGCATAATCGCTACTTCAAGAAATCAACACGTACAGCTATCAAAAAGCTACGTGCAATGGAAGATAAAAACGAGGCAACTCAATTTTTACCAAAGGTTGTTTCTATGGTAGACAGATTAGCAAAGCGTAATCTAATCCACAGACATAAAGCATCTAACCTTAAGAGCAAGTTGACTAAGGCAGTTAACGCTATCTAATCAAAGCTTGGTTATGATGTAATGATATATCTGGCGATTCTTTTCTGAAGGATCGCCTTTGTACGTTTTATGTAAAACCTAATCCAAGCTGGATGTTCATGCCTGATTAATATTGAAACTTTTACCGAGTTTTATATTTTTGCAATAGTTATTATTGATAAAGCCAAATTATAAGTATGTCCAAATTTCACTCCCTTAATGTTGCTGAGGTAAAACAAGAGACCCCGGATTGTGTATCCGTTCGTTTTCAATTGGATGATGAAAATCGTTCGGCGTTTGATTTCAAGCAAGGACAGTATCTTACCTTGAAAAAAGAGATTGGTGGCGAAGATGTCCGAAGATCTTATTCCATTTGTACTAGTCCCTTAGATAATGAGCTTACCGTTGCTATAAAGAAGGTCAATGGTGGTTTGTTTTCGACTTTTGCAAATGAAGAATTGAAGGCAGGTGATGTTCTTGAAGTCATGCCTCCAATGGGAAGCTTCACTTTGGATGTGGAGCAGGGAAAGAAAGGAAATTATGCAGCATTTGCAGCCGGATCTGGTATTACTCCAGTGTTGTCTATTCTTAAAACCGTTCTTATGGTAGAGCAAGAATCTACCTTTACGCTTTTCTACGGTAACAGAAACACAGAAAATATTATTTTTCAGGAAGAGATCGAAGCCCTTAAGAATCAGTTCATGGGGAGGTTGAAAGTACATTATGTGCTCAGCCGAGAGCATAGTGGATCAGATCTTTTTTACGGAAGAATAAACAGAGAGAAGATTGAGGTGTTTATAAAACATCTGATGGATATCAAACGTACGGATGCGGTATTTTTATGCGGTCCATATGAAATGATCATGTCAGGTAAAGATGTTTTGGAATCTGCTGGGATGGATCGTTCAAAAATACATTTTGAATTATTCTATACACCTGACGAAAGTGCAGGAGCAGAGATGCAAGAAGTTGTGTCTGATTCCAAAGCTGCAAAGTTGACTATCACTCTGGATGATAATTCATTCACTTTTGAAATGGATTCCGATCAGGATATGATACTAGACGCTGCCTTAAAGGCTGGAGCAGATCTCCCTTTCGCTTGTAAAGGAGGTGTCTGTTGTACTTGTAAAGCCAAAGTATTGGAAGGCGAGGTTAAGATGACAGTGAATTATGCTTTGGAGCCTGAGGAGGTTGAGGCTGGGTATATTCTGACTTGTAAGTCTTTGGCTTTAACGGATGAAGTTTCCATAACATTTGATGAATAAACTTCATGGCGTCTAAAAAGAAAATACAAATCATTGAAGCTGCAGCGAAACTTTTCAAAGATCGCGGTTATGCTGCTGCCTCTATGCGTGATGTTGCCGATGAGGTTAACCTTACCGTTTCCAGTTTGTATAGTCACATCAAAGGAAAAGATGATCTTCTGCGTCTAATCTGTTTTGGAAATTCTGAGAAGTTCCATGATGGTATCACAGATGTGGAAAAGCGAGGTAAAAACGATGTAGAGCGTTTGCGAATGCTTGTTCGGTTACATATTGTTATGTCACTGGAGCATTCGACTACAGTTACCGTCTTTAATGACGAATGGAAACACTTGCCTGAACCACATCTAGCCTTTTTTAAAGAACTCCGAAGAAGTTATGAACAGCGGGTACTCAAGATAATAGAGGCAGGTTTGTTGGAGAGTGGGCTGAGTGGAAGAGATCCCCGGTTATTGATGTATTCCATGCTTTCTTCTTTGAATTGGTTACATTATTCAGCTTTTTACCGGAATCACCCCAATCGGGAAGCGGTAATTGCTGAATTAGAAAATATGATCCTTAGAGCAATAATTGGGCATTAGGCCTGTTTAATATGCTTTAAATGCGATTTTCCGAACAAGTGTTCGTTTTTTGATTCGCATTTCGTATATTTGCTAACAGAAGAGTAATTTATGTGAATAAATAACTACTTCAGCCTACCAAATTATTGTTGTAATTTTTAAATGAATTATGATAGAAAAAGACCTAAATCAGATTTTCCAGACTCGTATTGATGCCGATGAAAAAATCGAAGCAAGAGACTGGATGCCAGAGAAGTACAGACAAACTTTGATTCGTCAGATTTCTCAGCATGCACATTCTGAAGTCGTTGGTATGCTTCCGGAAGGAAACTGGATTACAAGAGCTCCCTCTTTGCGACGTAAAGTTGCACTTCTTGCTAAAGTGCAGGATGAAGCAGGGCACGGATTATACCTTTATTCCGCTGCCGAGACTCTTGGTGCAAAACGTTCAGACCTTTTGCAACAGTTAATTGACGGAACAGCCAAGTATTCTAGCATATTCAATTATCCTACGCTTACATGGGCGGACATAGGAGCTATAGGTTGGTTAGTGGACGGTGCAGCCATTATGAACCAGGTTATGCTTTGCAGAACATCTTATGGACCCTATGCCCGTGCCATGGTGCGTATTTGTAAAGAAGAATCTTTCCACCAAAGACAGGGGTATGAAATCATGATTGCCTTATCTCAGGGTTCTGAGGAGCAAAAGGCAATGGCACAAGATGCCCTTAACCGCTGGTGGTGGCCTTCCCTTATGATGTTTGGACCAAATGATGACGAGTCTAAGCACACTGCACAGTCTATGGCTTGGAGAATAAAGCGCAAGACGAATGATGAGTTAAGACAAGCTTTCGTAGACGCATCTGTTCCACAAGCCGAATATCTTGGACTTACTATCCCTGATGAATACCTTAAATGGAACGAAGAAAGAGGTCATTATGACTTCGGACCAATTGATTGGGATGAGTTCTGGCAGGTTGTTAAAGGATACGGACCTTGTAATGCTGAGCGTATTGCTGCAAGACGCAAATCTCAGGAAGAAGGTAAGTGGGTGCAGGAAGCCGCAATGGCATATGCTAGAAAACGCAAACAAAGATCTCAAGATCAAAAGACTAAAGTAGCTTAATAATACACACTATGGATAATACATGGCCACTGTGGGAGGTTTTTATACGTTCCAAAAACGGGTTGAGTCATAAGCATGTAGGTAGTCTGCATGCTACTGATGCAGAGATGGCAATTGAGAATGCGCGTGATGTCTATACCAGACGTCAGGAGGGTATTAGTATATGGGTCGTAGAATCCAAGGATGTTACAGCTTCTAATCCTACACAGAGTGAAGAGCTTTATGATCCTGCAAAGAATAAGATATACAGGCACCCAACTTTCTATGATATACCGGATGAGGTAGGTCATATGTAATACTCTAAGGTGTAACAATTAAAATGAACAAGGTGGACACACAAAAAGCAACTTTCGATCTCGCGCTATGGATGGGAGATAATACTCTTATTCTTGGTCACCGCCTGTCTGAATTATGTGGACACGGACCAATCCTTGAGCAAGATATCGCATTAACAAATATCGCTCTTGATCTTGTCGGTCAGGCCAGAATGTGGCTTAATCTTGCAGGTGAGATAGAAGGAGCTAATCGTAGCGAAGATGATTTGGCTTTTCTGCGTACAGGTAAGGATTATACCAACACTAAATTGGTAGAGCTCCCTAATCAGGACTGGGGATATGTGATTGCCAGACAATTCATTTTCGATGCTCACCACCTTGTTATCCTTGAACAATTAAGTGCATCCACTGAAAAAGCTGTTGCTGATATAGCAAAAAAGGCTATTAAGGAGGTACAATATCATTTGCGTTTTAGCTCAGAATGGGTTATTCGTCTAGGTGACGGTACAGATTTTTCACATGATAGAATGCAATCTGCATTTGATAAGCTCCAACCATATATAAAAGAGCTTACACTTGATGATGAGTTGAGTAAGTTGGCCAAAACATTGGGTATTGGGTTTGATCATAACTTAGTAGAACAAAAAGCCTGGGAAACTATGCGTGAGGTTCTTGCAGAGGCAACATTGAATTTGGAGCCTGCGGAGTATTATCATAAAGGTGGTAAGCAAGGACAACATACCGAACATATGGGCTTCATTCTTGCAGAAATGCAATCTGTTGTACGTGCTATGCCAAACAATAAATGGTAGTTTGTTAAATTTTGTACATAAGTTAAGGAAGTATTGTTATCTGGCTATAATTGTACTACATTTAGACAAAGACCCATTTGAATGATTGACCTTAACTTTACCAAAAACATTTTATTCAGAGTAAGTACTCCTTACTCTCTTGGTATTGGGTTTAAGGTTGATGGATATGATTGGATTATTACTAATGAAAATCTAGTCCGAGGAAATCATTCTGTCGTTGTTGAAAGTCTTTCCGGTGCTATTTCCTATGCAAAAATCCTTTATATAGATCCTCTTCTTGATGTAGCTGTCCTAAAGCTCCCATTCGATGATGTAGATGGGGGCTTGAAGTTTTCTGATCAGATTGATTTTCAGCAAGGAATGAAGATCTTCTCTCTTGGAATAAAGGGCGATGATGTAATCGCAAAAAAAGGGGAGATTTTAGAGACTGTTCATCCAAAAGAAAACTGGGAATATATTGTTCATGATGCCGTTATGGGATATGAGAATACAGGTGGTCCTGTAATCGATGCGCAAGGTCATTTGATTTCTATGAATAATTATGGAATGGAAAATGACAGTAAGCAGTCAACTTCTCTTCCTATTCTTGGTATCCTGGATGTTTTTGATAAGCTGCAGGGTAAGGATAATATGGAGTGGGTTCGCTGCTATAACTGTAGGACTTTCCTCAGTGAAAAGGTCGCTCTAGAAACGCAATCCTGTACTGTTTGTAATTCATATGTGGAGTTTCCTAAAAATGTAGAACCCTACGAAACGACTGGTGTTGCCCGTACTATTGAATCCTTGATCGAGCAGGCTGGATTCAATGTCGGTTTTTCCCGCAAAGGTGCAAATGCCTGGTTAATCAAATCAGGTTCAGCTTCTATTAGTATAAGTTTCCATGAACGCAGCGGCATGATTACAGGTGATGCAGTGCTCTGCAAGCTACCAAGCAATAAGCGTAAGGCTATTTTGGAGTATTTGCTCAGGGAGAATGAAAAGTTGGAACATCTTAGTTTTTCTGTTGAAAGAGAGTCTGTTATTCTTTCTCTTGTATTGAATGATCATTCTATTAATGATGATAGAGGTTTAGATAGCCTCATGGATCTCTTCACAAAAGCGGATACTTTTGATAATATACTGGTTGAGCAGTTCGATGCCAGCTGGCCTGATTCCGTCTAGTTCTTAGACAACGATATTTCCATATAGTAAACTTAGTGTATTGAATTTGAAGGGTTTGTCTTTTAGACTTTTCTTATTTTTTTATTATTTAATTTCATTTTGAAAGTATTTAATTTGTTGATTATCAATGGTTTGTATTATCTTATGAAGATCACTAAATCATACGATATGAAAAAGTTAATTTTACTAACTACTTCGTTATGTCTAATAACGGTTCTTTCTTTTGCTCAGGAAGATGCTAAAGCACCTGCTGATTATGGTATTTCTGCAGGTTTCAGTCCTTTCGGTTTTTCTGTTTCCTTTGCACGTAATATTTCAGCTAAGACGTCTATCTACGTTACTGCTGGTGGATTTCCTACTTCTGAAGCTCCTTTTAGTCCAAGTATTGACGGATTGGGGGATTATACTTTAGAATCGGGTAGTTCCTGGATGGGTTTCTTCGTTAATCACCGTCCATTTGAAGACAGTGATTGGTTTAGAATTAATACAGGTTTAGGAATTGGAAACATTGAAAATACGATAACAGATGCTTCCGGCGAGGTTTACACAGCTAATTATAAGGAAAATCCAGTTGCCTATTTAGGTGTTGGATTTGGTCAAAGAGCAGTGGAAGGATTGACTTTCGGAGTGGATGTTGGAATGTTGTTTGGTGCTGGGCCAGTTATAACTGGGCCAGATGCTGCTAAGGTTGCAGCAATAGGAGATAGTCCCTTCTTCGGAAACATACTTCCAAACTTCCAATTATCTATTGGTTACGGGTTTTAATCATTTGAAAATATTTTTAGCATCAGGTCTTAGGACCTGATGTTATTTTTGCTCTGTCTTTATTTTCTTTCTCTTCTTTTATTCCTTTCCTGATTTCTGAATATTCGGCAAAATTTCTAGAACAAGTTTGATTATCAGGTGTTTATTGTTTGATATTAATAAATACCTAATCTGGGTATTGTCCCTATCATGTGTCCAAATTTATTTTCGCTTTTGTCATAAATAATGCAGGACTGCCCTTTTTGGGGTTAAATGATTCTAAATCAATACTTTTCGCTAATTAAAAAGTGTTAAAAAGATGATTTTGATATTTCTCTTTTATACATTTGTAGGGCTTAGATAAAGATATTATACCCATGCTCAGAATTATGATTGAAAAACTTATTCAACTGGTTTCAAACTCTAAACAATTGATCTCAAAAAACGGAAAGAAATCCTTACTTGTATTTGGTGTTTATTTCATCACAAAGTGGGGTCTGACATTATTGTTTGGTCAACAGATCCTTGAATGGATCAGAGGATAGTCTCCCAGGGAGACTGACTAGGTAAAAACACCTGACTGATAGATTTCAGTCAGGTGTTTTTTATTTATACTTGTTGGTTTTGGATATTGAGGTTTAAGTTTCCGTAATAGGCCATATCCTGATCTGTTAGTTGTTTGGTGATTAGTGTAATCTGTCCGGTGTGGTAAGAAAAGTGTTCAACTACATGTACACAAATGCTGAATCCGGTTTCTGTAAATCCCTGAATACTGAACTTTGTTAATAGGTAACTTACCGTAAGTTCTTCGCATGCATTCCGAACGTCCTTCTCCAGATTAATTAGCAATCGGGTAAGCTCTTGCGTGTTTAACTGATTTTGACGATTAAATTCTTCTGGTCTGCTTCTTTCAAATGGCTGTCCATTTAAGGATGCAATGAGCCATTGTCGGACATTGCCCTCAAGGTGAAGTATTAGGTTATTGACCGCATTAGTATTGTTATTACTGTTGTATTGTATTTGATCTTCCGTGAGTTTATTAAGGCATTTAAGGATACGCGGAATGGATTCGTCGCAGATTCGAAGGATAACTTCCTCCCTAATATTTCTAATCAGAGCTTGCATGATTTTGAACCGTTTTTACTGGAATGTTTTATTGAAATAAAATACATAATTCCTAAAGCCTTACAAAACTGTATTTATTCTTTTTATGCATAATGTGTTAAGAATTCAATAAAGTACAATACGATAAAATACGAATCGATAATATTTTTTCGTTTATTGCTTGTGTACTCAAAATTGAATCAAGTAAAAAAACAGGCTTATGCGTTTATTGAGTGTTTTAGCCTTTGCTACCTTGCTTTTTGCATCATGCAACAGTAGTAAGAAAGGTATGAAGAATTTGGATGCAGCTGCATTTGTACAATTGGAAACGACACCATGTTTTGGTACTTGTCCTACGTATACGATGAAGATATTTGCTAATGGTCAGGCAACCTTCAACGGCAGACAATATTCTAAAAAGCAGGGAGATTATATTCGTGTATTTGCTGAGGAGGAGGTAAAGGCACTCTTCGAGCAGATTATGCATTTGAATGTTATGGAACGGCCAGATATGTATGATAATCCTCAGGTAACTGATCTTCCATCAAATATCATTACGTTCTTTGATGGTAAGGATAGTAAGACCATACGATGTCGATTTGAAATACCAGAAGATATGCTGGGATTAATAGAGGAATTAAGATCCAAAGCAGAATCTACAGAAGGGTGGACTGCAAAGGACAACTTATAAAAAAAAGCCTGTCAATACTGACAGGCTTTTTTTATTAGAAACCAGCGCCTCCGTTGCCAGAGTCACCTGCTTTCGCATCGTCATTTCGAATTTTGGTTCTTCTTGATCTTGCATCAAATTTCACCTTACCAAAACGAACTGAGAAACTTAATCCAATCGAACGGAAAGGAAGGATGAAGTTACCATTCTGTGTAAAGCCTGGTCCGCTTAATTCACTTCTCCATTCTTTGTCTGCCTTAAATGGCTCAAGTACTCTTAGCCCAATTGCTCCTTTTTCATCAAATAGGTCTTTTTGAATCCCCATTGATAACAAGCTAAAGCTTGGGTTGATACCCTGGAAGGTATATTTCGGTGCGTTGTAGAAACCGAATGCCTGAAAGTTCCAGCCTTTACCCATTTTCCAAGAGGCGTTGATGTTACCATTCCACAGGATAGCCTGATTAGAGAACGATTGTCCATCAATCACAGCATTAATATTATACGTGTATGCGTTGAACCCACCTCGGATCGTGAATACTTTTTTGATGGTTACAGATGTAAATCCACTCAGACCAATACTGTTGTTAACTCCAACGTTTCTAAAGGTCGTTTCACCATTTCCGTTTTCTCCGATCTGAAGATAAGACTCAATGATGTCCTCTGTATTCTTGTAGTAAGCCGATAAGCTAATCAGTGTTCCTTTTACGAATGTAGAGTATCCCAATTCTACCTGCTTAGATAATTCTGGAGATAATCCAGGATTACCTAATTGTACATTTGTAGGATCATTGATGCTTGCGTAAGGGTTGATGTAGAATAAACTTGGGCGTTGGATACGTTGTGAATAACTTAGCTTCAAGTTTGTAAAGTTGCCAAATGATCTTGCAAATGTTACGGAAGGAAGTATGTTTCCGTAGTTGTCTCCAAATTCCTCTATTTCTGACTCATACTCTCCGTTTAGAAGCGTGTGCTCATATCTTACACCAGCTAATAATGAGTATTTATCATTTAGTGTAATATTGGTTGAAACATAACCTGCAAATACATCCTGATCATAGAAGAATAGATCTGTATTCAGGTTGTTGATTTCAAATTGTCCAGTATTATAGTTGAACTGTTGATAAGTATAGTCTGAATCTATATCTCTAAGGATAGCCTTAGCACCTGTTTCGAGTTTGAATTTTTTAGAGAATGGGTGTGTATAATCCAACTGAACAGTCTGCTCTACATTCTTACCCAGGTTTTCGTTTTTATTATTAAACTGGAAGTCGTTCCAGTTCCCTAGGCTATCAATAGACTCTGCCTGCTCATCAGAGATCGAGTTGCTCACATTTAGCTGATAAGCAAGTACCAGTTCTTGATCAGGATTTTCGAATTTCTTGATGTAATCCGTTGACCAGTCGTATCCATTTCTAAAGCTGGTTGAAGTATAGTCTTTAGTGTAAAAGTGCATGGTACTATCTGAAAGCATACCAAAGTCCAAACCATCATTGCTATTTTGGAATCCATTGAAGCGGATGGTTGAGTTTATAGTGTTGTATGCATTCAAATCGTAGAATGCTCCGAAGTTACCTGAGTATCCGAATGAAGTAGACTCGGCAACTCCTGAAGTAGTTAGGGTACTAAAATCATCTGTTCTGTCGAAAGTCGTTGTAGCATCCCTTGGAAGGGTTAACCAACCATATCCACCACCACTGATACCAAATCTACCTTTTGCAGCAGATAGGCTTAGGTTGGTGTTGTTTGTTCGGTTTGACAAAGCAGTATTTACAGAACCAGAGATTCCTTCGATGCTTTTCTTTTTTGTGATAATGTTTATGATTCCGGCAGATCCTTCACCATCATATTTTGCAGATGGAGATGTGATCACCTCTACTGATTTGATTTGATCTGATGGGATAGACTTAAGGGCGTCCTTAACCGAATTGGCAAATAATCCTGAAGGTCTACCATTGAGTAGAATCTGGATATTTCTAGATCCTCTTAGCTCTACATTTCCATCTAAATCCACTGAAAGAAGTGGTGTTTTTCTTAATACATCTGTAGCATCTCCAACTTTATTGGTGATATCCTTTTCCGCATTATAAACCACTTTGTCGATCTTGTTTTCGAATAATGATTTTTCGGCTGAAACGGTAACTGCCTCTAAGGCAATTGCCGAACTTTCTAATGAGATTTCGTCCAGGTTGAAATCTGGATTTGATTTTGTAAGGGTTATGGTGTCAGATACGGTTTCGTTATACCCTACGAAAGATACTTTCACGAAGTATTTTCCGAGTTTTAATTCAGGTAGTTTGAATTGACCTTTGTTATTGGTTAGTGTACCATCCAATTGTTTTTGGAACTCATTGGTCAATACAACAGTAGCATACTCTACTGGTTCTCCGGAATTACTATCCATTACTTTTCCAGTAATTTTACCGGTGATTGATGATTTGGGTGCTCCCCAATTACCACCACCAGGCTGCGCAAATGCTGTAATTGATGTTAGTAGAATCAGTGAGAGGGTAAAAAGATTTTTCATTAATATTTATTTTATTTGAGTCATTGTGTTTCAATTCCTCGAAATTAGAACATTGTCTCCTATCCATATAAATGAATAGACCAATGTTTGTATATACCCCATTAAAACTCCTTTTTAGCCCATAAGGTTGAGCAAAGGGGGATTTCATGGAGAAAATTGGATTTTGTATATATTTTAGATTATCGTATTAGTATATTTGTATCTGTATATATTTGTAATACAGATAGATGTAGTGTAGTGTTGTGTTAAAAACTGTTAAAAAACCGCCTAGAGAGGAATTTTTTTGCAATAAAACCAACCAAATTGCCATTTTACCTACACCTTATAATAGCATTTACCAGGTAATTTTATTACTATGGGATTATCAATAAGAATTTACATCGGTTGTTGCCGATTAAAGTTTCATAAACTAGTGAGAGTTTTTTCTCTGCCCAGAAGTTTCAGACTTTCTGGGCAGTTTTTATTTAATGACATTTGAAGTAGTCAAAGGTTTCCTTACAGTCATTGCATTGGAAGAGCGACTTACAGGCGGTGGATCCGAATTGACTGATCATTTTTGTATTGTAGGATTTACAGACAGGACAAATCACGTTTCTTGGTTCCTGAAATAATTGAGATTTATCCCGGCTTTCTTCTGCTGGTGGAGATATTCCGTAATCAAGTAATTTTTTTCTACCACTTTCGGTTAGCCAATCTGTAGTCCAGGCTGGTGATAAGACCGTATGCACTTCTATGTTTGTATTGAAGGCTTCCGTAAGGGTTTTTATGATATCAAATTCGATTTCTTTCATCGCGGGGCAGCCTGAATAGGTTGGTGTAATGGTGATTTTACATCCATTATCATTAAGGTCTACTGATCGGACTACGCCAAGGTCTACAACACTAAGTACCGGTATTTCCGGATCTTTTACATTTTCCAGTTGCTCCCAAATATGTGCTTTATCAATCGTCATACTCTATGAAGTCTAATTCGTAAATGGTATCCAACAAACTGCAAGCAAATGTAGTAAGATTATTATAATCCAATTCTATGCGGCCGGAGGATTTGATTTTAGCCTCTGACCACTTGGTGCTTTTGATCAGTTTGTTGATCTCATTTTTTATACTTTTTTTAATTAGGGTTCCTTCGTTAGTAACAAATGGATTGTCGTCTAGTTCTTTAAAATATTCAGGAAACAGACATTTATAATAAAACTGAATTAGCATTTTTACCGGATCGGGAAGGGTGTAATTAAATAGGCAATACCCAAAGATATAGCCGACCATATTATGGACGATCTTATTTTGTCCGTTTTCTTTATACCAAAGCAATTGTTGACGCTCGTTGTCAATAATTTCTTTCAGTGTGCTTACCGTAATCTTAGGGGTGAGGTTAAAGGTGTAAAAGACCTCATACAATTCTTTTTCCAGTAAATGATCCTCTTGATTGCACAGCTTGGTCAAGGCCTGTTCGAAGTACTCTATTTTATCGGCAAGTTTTCCCTCTGGATTATGTAGCTCTCTGTGCATGATTTCTAGCGTCTCCATAATCTGCCCTTGAGGGGTAAGAAGGAAATCTGTTGCATAGACCAGGTTGAAGATTCTGTAGATCTTTGTGAACTCCAGATAGTCATAGATTTCTTTTTGATCTTCGAGGTCCTTGTAAAGTTCTTTGATTTGGTTTTTGAGGAATTTGGTGTTTGCTTTTTTAGTCGCATGTTCTTTTTCAAGAACATGGGCCGTTTCCATGATATCTACCTTCTCGAAATCGCTTGATATTAAATCATCCAGTTTATCTGCCTGGGTGGCTAATTCTCTAAGCCCTCTTAAGATAACATTTGGTTTGGCATCGGCTAAGCCTGGATTAAGTATCAGTAAGATTTCGTTAGCGTCGTTTAGTGCATATTTGACATATTCAAACTCGTGATTCTTTGATAATAACCTCAGCATCATTTTTTCGGGTAGCTCTCTTGCTTTGGCTAGTTTTGCCTGAACCTCAAGTTTATCTACAGTGTGTTTTCCTGTTACCTTAACGGAGCCTTGAAAAAGGGTGAATTCGAGTTGCTTATCTGTTTCCGTATAGACTATATTTGTTCTGTCTCCCTCTTGCTTAAGGAATTCCATCAGGTTGCGAAAGCATGCCAGGTAATCTCCATTTCCATATTGGTCAATCGCATTATTCCAGGCAAGATCCTGCCTTTCTGAAAGATGATAATTTGAATGTCTGCCCAGAATTAATCCTTCATTTTTTTCCGGAGTATTGAAAAGCTTACTAAGTATAGACATGCAAGGAGGCTTTGATCTTTATATTATGATGCATATGCAAAATAAATGTACTAAAAAAAGTGTAAGTTCATATCTGTGGATTTTTTATTATGCTCTTTTTTCTACTAAAGGACCGTATGCATGGATGATTTATTTTTGAAAGTGGACCTTCCTGATTATGCTAATGCATTTGATCATAGCCAATCATTTTTGATGATGGGGTCTTGTTTTGCAGAGGAGATGGGAAATCGACTGCAGGAACTTCGATTTAAGACCTGCCTGAATCCTAATGGTATTCTTTATAATCCTTTGAATATTGCTGATGTGCTTAGCCATGCATTAGACGGTACTCTATATTCCAAATCTGATCTATTGAGCAGGGAGGATATATTTTTGTCCTGGCAGCATCATGGCATGCATTATGGCATGGATCCGGATGCTTTTTTAGCAAAATTAAATCAGCAAGCAGCAAATCTGAATGCATTTCTTTTGCAGGCAGACGTATTGATTCTAACTTTTGGTACTTCTTATCATTGGGTATTAAAGGAAGGGGCTAAACGCGTAGTGAATTGTCATAAGCAGCCTTCCGATCTGTTTGAAAAAACCTTATGTAGCACCAAACAATTAGCTGGAGTCTATACTGCACTTATTGATCGCTTGAAAGCGATAAATCCAGGGCTTAAAGTATTGCTTACGGTAAGTCCAGTTCGCTATAAACGGGACGGTATCATTGAGAATAATCGTTCAAAAGCAAGGCTTCTGCTATTGTGCGAGTATCTGGAAGCACAGTATGCTCATGTAGCTTACTTTCCGGCTTATGAATTACTCATTGACGGGTTACGCGATTATCGGTTTTATGCTAAGGATAGGGTGCATCCATCCAAAGAGGCTGTCGATCTGATTTGGAAGCAGTTTGTCCAAAGCTGTTTTTCTGCGGAAGCTCAAAAATTGATCAAAGAAATAGATGCTTACAACAGATCTCGAAAACATAGATCATTATATCCTGATTCTGCAGCAGCAAAGAAGTTTGAGGCCAGTCTGGAAAAGAAAGGCCGTCAGCTTGATGAATTGCTTAAGAAATACCTGTAAGGACGTCTAGTTCTGTAGTTGAATCAAAGGTGTCCTTTTGATGCTTCAGAAGATTTAGTCCAGGAGATTTTCCGACTTCGATACTTCCTAATTCCTTATCAAAGCCAAGGGCTTCTGCACCATTTAGTGTAGCCCATTTCAGGACTGTTTCAAATGATAGGTAAGACTGATATTTTAGGATGGTCTTCATTTCATCCAGTACAGAGAGTTTCCAGTTTGAGGTCAGGCTGTCTGTACCGATTGTCATTCTAGCATTGGTCTCCAAAAATAGCCTGTAGTCAGGGAGTCTGTTTTCAATGTATAGATTTGCGTTTGCACAGGTTGCCCAGTATACGTTTTCACTCCACTCTTGTGCAGCTTCAATATCTGCTTTTGTACTCATGGTATTATGGACAAAGAGTGTTCTGGAGTTGGGATTCATGTGCTCCATGGCATAGAATATGGAATTCTTTCCACTTGGCTGAAAATGATCTAATGAGAAATTGAATCCTTTGTAGAAATCAAGGAATCCACCGGTTTTTGTATTAAATAGGGCGTCTTCGTGTGGTGTTTCCTGATTATGGATGGAGATCGTTTGGTCCGCCTGAGTTTGGTTTTTAAGCAAGTCAAATAAGCTTTCTGAAACGGTGTAAGGTGCGTGTGGTACACAGCTTTTTCTGTTTCCGTTCCCATCTGCCTGACCCTTGAAGACCTCCATGTAGCCTTCGAAGGTTTTCTCAGTTAATGCACTTTGCATGAAATCGAACATCTCTACAAAGCTGTAGTATTTAATTGGACTATTGGTTTTGGTTTTTGCGGTATCCAGTTTGTTGCAGATATCACCTACTGCAACGATTCCTCCATCCTGCATTTCCTTGTCTCCATTTTGGATAGCCTGCAGGATTTCTTCTTCTGGGAAATCTCTTAGAGAGACTACGGCATTTAGGAATGGAAGTAATCCGGTGCCTGTATTTGCAGCTCCTTTCAGGTGTGAAAGTTCCAGATGACAATGTGTATTTACAAGTCCGGGAATGATGTCTCCATCATACCTTTCCACGGATGCAAGGT
>OMKD01000302.1 GCA_900299495.1 Sphingobacteriales bacterium | reverse complement strand
TGGTTGTAGTACAATAGAAGATGTCCCTGTTTATCAGGATATTGTATTGCCTGTTGCTGATGCTGGTTCTGGCGGATTGATTACCTGTGATTTTCTTACGATTAACATTACGGGTTCTGCCAGTACGAATAGTGGTCAAACCAATATTGAGTGGACAACGGAAACTGGTGAAATTATTACTGGTTCTGACACTGAGGATCCTCTAGTAAGTTCAGGTGGTATATATACCATGGTTGTAACAGATCTACTAAATGAGTGTAGGGATACATCGAATACATTTATTCAGGAAAACCAGGAATTCCCACTAATAGCTTCTTTAGTTCCAGAAGTTTTAGATTGCGATACAGAGGAAGTTGAGGTAGATGCATCCGTGACAACTATGCAGCCTCAGTATGAATTTAGTTGGGTTACGTTCAATGGTAATTTTGTTTCCGGCACGGATGCTTTAAATCCTATCGTAAACCTATCAGGGCAATATATTTTGACTGTCGAGGATACGATCAATGGTTGTGTTAGTGTGGATACGATGGATGTCTTTGATGATTATGAATATCCAGCGGTTGATGCTGGTGAGGATTTCTTGTTGCCATGTTTTGAAGACTTCAGTCAATTAACAGGTACAGTTAATGCATCTACATCAAATCTTCAATATAATTGGACAACAGCAGATGGCAATATTCTATCTGGAGCAAATACCCCAAGTCCTGCAATCGATCAGGAGGGTGTTTATACCTTTACTGTTTTGAATTTGTCCAATGGCTGTGAAAGTGTGGATCTAGTTCAGATAACGGAAAATGTACCAACTATTCTAAACGTTGAAACAACTGATCCTCCATGTGCAGGATCATTCGGAACACTTGAGTTTACGAATGTTGAGGGAGGAACGGCTCCATATCTGTATTCAATTAATAACGGAGATAATTTTACCTACGATGTGGTGTATTCTATTTTATCTCCAGGCGAGTATTCTGTATTGGTTCAAGATGCTAATGGATGTGAAACAGAGACGCAGTTGGCTGTTATTACAGATCCTCCTGTTTTAAATATTGATCTGGTATCAACAGTTGAGTATCAAGAAGGTGAAAGTGCACAAATCTCTGCAAACATAAATTATAGCTTAGACTTAATAGAATCCATTTCATGGTATCCTCCACAGGGTTTGAGCTGTGTAGATTGTTTAAATCCTTTAGTTACGATTCAGGACCCATTTGTTTACGAATTAACGGTGGAAACTAATAATGGTTGTACGGAGCGTGCCTTTGTGAATGTATTGGTTGATAAATCTGCTGACTTGTTTATTCCAAATGTGTTCTCTCCAAATACTGATGGAGAAAATGAGGTATTTATGATTTATGCGGATATGAGGAATATTAAGGAAATTCAATCCTTTGAAGTCTTTGACCGCTGGGGAGAAAAAGTCTTTACTCAGTATAATTTCCAACCAAATGATCCTGTTCATGGATGGGATGGAACACTAAGAGGAGCAGAGCTAGATCCTGCAGTCTTCGTATACTATGCAAAGGTGGAGATGATTGATGGACGGATAGAGTTTTTTGAAGGAGATGTTTTCCTTTCAAAGTAGTACCCTTATTTGGGTATGCAAGCTTTTAAAGAAAAGGTCCTTGGCAATATATATTGCCAAGGACCTTTTCTATTGATGATTTAGACTAATAAGGTAATAAAAATAAAAGTTTTAGGGGAGTTGTTAAAAGGCTGTAAATTTTGTGTTTTTTTTTGTTATTGTAACTAATTGATTATTAATACTTAATATATGAAAGGACTTAAATATTTTTTAATGAAAATTTTATAATTAAGATTGAATTTTTTGGGATTCCTTTGTTATTTTGATGCAAACGATAAGTTAACTTTCACCCCAGTCTCGAGTTTATTAATATCATTTAACTCAGGCTATGAAAAATCAATACACTTTAATTGGATCCCGCTTACGTACTATTTTATTAGTGGTTTTATCAATTCCACTATTCTCTTTTCAATATTCAAGTCCCTACAACATAAAGATAGAGGATGAACTAATTAGGTTTATTGCTAATAATCATGACCACTCTTCTCTTAATTTTACGAATATTGATATTGGTTCGGTTTATGTACTTGAGTATAATAGACTTCCTAAGATGCCTGAGGTGATTTTAGGAAATTCTAATGTTACGATTATAAACTCTAGACCTAACTTCATTGAATTTATTGCTCAGAAGAATAATACATTTCATTTTAACTGGAATTCTAATCAACAACTAAAGGAATTTTCGGTCAATGTATATCCAAGAGAAAAAGTTTTTGAAGAGAAAGTAGTTTCTAAGTCTCAAGCTGTAATTACTACAAACTCTAGCGTGCCTGTTGTGGATCTTGTGGATAGCCTGATTTCTGGGGATTGTTTTCAAATTTTTAATGTAACTGGTAATGGTGGATCAAATGGTGTTGGTGCTGGTACATTTGCCAATGGCTCAACCAGCATAGGCATAAGTTCAGGGATTGTACTTTCAAATGGTAATATATCCAATGTCATTGGTCCAAATAATAGTTGTTTGCAAAGTGGTGTTTTAGGCTCAGGGTCTGATCCAGATCTTACTCAAATTGCTGGGGTTACTGTTAATGATGCCTCAATAATTGAGTTTGATTTTATTCCTACAGTGGACACCGTTCAATTTAAATTTGTTTGGGCATCAGAAGAGTATTGTAATTATTCTGGATCTGCATATACAGATGTCTGCGGATTTTTCGTTTCAGGAGATGGTATAAATGGTGCATATTCGAATAATTCTCAAAATTTTGCAAAATCTCCTTTTGATCCTCCGAATAGTTCTGGAGGAAATATAAATGTAAACTTGTTTTCACATTATAACCATAGTCCTTCATATTATATTTCCAATAATATCTCAAGTTGTAATAATGGAGGGAATTGTCAAGGGCCTCCAGTTCACCCTCTTGGAACTGCCCCAGGAGTTAATGAATTCGAACTAAATGCTCATTCAGCTGTGTTTGATGCGATAATACCTGTGACACCTTGTTCTACTTATCATATTAAAATTGCTGTAGGGGATGGGACCGATGGTATTGGTGATTCTGCATTTTTCCTTCAAGGCAATTCGTGGAATCAAGGAAATCCTGTGACTGTTGAAGCAATAAATTCAACTGACAATTCTAATCAGGGCTTTGAAACCTGTGGAACTTATTATTATGAATTTTGTAAGGACCCTTCTTCAAATATTAATGAAGAAGTGACAATGGATTTTGTGGTATCACCTAATAGTACTGCAACTCCTGGATTAGATTACAATGCTCTTCCTACTTCAGTTGTAATCCCAGCAGGTACTCAGTGTGTTCAGGTACCAATAACCACTTTAGAAGATGATTTAATTGAAGGGCAAGAGAGTATTATTTTAGATGTCGAAGATGCTTGTAATTGTAGTTCATCTGAGGTTGTTTTTCTAATTGATGATGTAGTTCCGTTGGAATCAACTATTCCAGATGAAGAAATCTGTGGATCTGGTACTATTTCTCTTTCCGCCAATCCAACAGGTGGTATTCAACCCTATCAATACAATTGGAGTACTGGTGGAACTGCTCAGATTGAAACTGTAAACTCTTCTGATTCACCAATCTTTGTAACGATAACAGATGACTGTGGAGAACAATTTGTCGATGATGTAATAATAACTGAATTGAGTGTCCCAGATGCTACCATATCTGGATCTGGATCATTATGTCCAGGTAGTGGAGCATCAGTAGATTTATTTGTTTCATTCTCCGATTCGGGGCCTTGGGAATTTACTTATCTTACGGATGGAGGTAATCCAACTACGATAACAACCTCTAGTAATCCTTATACTATAACTATAACTAGTCCTGGATCATATACCCTTCAAAGTGTGATAAATACGGCAAGTTTATGTCCAGGAAATGTTAATGGAATTGCATTGATAACGACTGGTGACCTTACCGTTACCTCTTCTGAAAATGATCCTTTGTGTTTTAATTCTTCTGAAGGCTCAATAACTCTTTCTGCTTCAGGTGGATCAGGTAATTATAGTTATTCATGGTCTCACGATGGCTCTATAACAGGAAATTCAGCTACGGGTCTTCCTGCTGGAACTTACACTATAGATGTAAGTGATGGTTCAAGCTCATGTGTAGGAAATATTACAGTTGTATTGGATAATCCCGCTGAAGTTAACAGCTCAGTAAGTACTCCTCCATTAATAGATTGTAATAACCCAACGGCAACAGTAACTGCTACCCCTACAGGTGGAACAGGGAGCTATTTCTACACTTGGACAACCTCCAATGGAAATATTGTATCTGGAAGTAACTCAAATACTATTACAATAGACCAAGGTGGTGATTATAATGTTTCTATTGAAGATACCAATGGATGTACAACAACAAATTCTGTTACTGTAGCGGATGATTTAGATGTCCCAACAGTCATTATTAACACTCCTGGAGTAATAGATTGTATAAATACAACGACAACACTTGATGGTTCGCCATCTGATGCAGGTACAATACTATGGACAACAAGTGACGGAAATATTGTTTCTGGAGCGACCACTATAAATCCTGTTGTGGATCAGGCTGGTACCTATACACTTACTATAACTGATTTGAATAATGGATGTTCTGGTTCTGCTGATGTTGTTGTTACATCAAATGGTAATTTCCCTACTATTAATATAACCACACCAGGACAAATTGATTGTAATAATAATACTGTAACTATAAATGCCGGGGGATCATCTAGTGGAGCTGGAATAGATATCTTATGGACAACAAGTGATGGAAATATTGTTTCTGGAGCAACTACTTTAACCCCTGTTGTAGATCAAGGGGGGAGTTATAACCTCTCAATTACGGATACAAGTAATGGGTGTACTTCAACAGATGTGGTAGTAGTTATTCAAGATACCAATGCTCCTAGTGTTGATGTAGGTTCTGTAAATCAGATTGACTGTAATAATCCAAGTATTACCTTAGGTGGTCCTGGATCAAGTAGTGGACCTAATATTTCTTATGCTTGGGTTGCAACTTCTACAGGAACTACTATTTCTACCAGTTCAACAGTTACAGTAACTTCCACGGATACCTATGAACTTACCGTGAGTGATTCTAATAATGGGTGTGTTGCCTCTCAAACAATTGTGGTGACAGAAGATACAAATGCACCAACTGCTGTAGCTTCAGGAGGTGGAGTTATTGATTGTAACAATTCAACATTGACTGTTTCTGGTGCTGGTTCAACAACTGGAATGAGTTACAGCTGGTCGGCAAGTAATGGAGGTAATATCTTAAGTGGTGGAACGACCCTTACAGCTACTGTAAATGCTGGGGGAACCTATACCCTGACAGTGACAAATCCTAGTAACGGATGTTCTAGTGTTTCAACTGGTGTAATTGTGACTGAAGATCTTGTTGATCCAGTTGCAGATGCAGGAATGGATATGGTAATTACTTGTGCATCTCCAAATATCATTCTTAATGGAACAAATTCTTCCCCTGGGCTAACCTATTTATGGACAACTTCAACAGGTAATATTGTTTCTGGAGAAACCACACTTCAACCGGAAGTTAATCAGGCAGGTACTTATATTTTGACAGTTACAGATCCAGATAATGGATGTAGTCAATCATCTAATGTTGATGTTACTTCAGATGCAAACCTTCCTGTAGTTGATATTACTCCACCGAATGATATAACATGTACTAATTCATCCATTTTACTAGATGCAACAGGATCTTCAGGAGGAACAGATTATTTATGGACAACTACAAATGGTAATATTGTTTCAGGTGCTAATTCAGCAACTCCTACTGTAGATGCAGCAGGTACTTATACTCTAACATTTACGGATGCTGGTACTGGTTGTTCTACTACTGAAGATGTAATAGTAATAGCTAATGATGATTTACCTACAATATCAATAAGTTCACCTGCGGATATAACTTGTGTGACAACATCGGTTACACTAGACGGTTCTTCTTCGTCAGGAGGAACAGATTATTTATGGACAACTACAAATGGTAATATTGTTTCGGGTGCTAATACTGCAACTCCTGTTGTGAATGGTGCGGGTATTTACACCCTTACATATTCAAACACAACTACAGGCTGTATAAATTCGGCAGATGTGGAAGTCTTTGAGGATACTGCGCTACCAACAGCAATTGCAACTTCTGACGGTGATATAGATTGTAATACAACAGAGGTATCTTTAAATGGTGGTGGATCTGATACCCCTCCAAACTTTGATATCATATGGACAACAAGTGATGGAAATATACTATTTGGTGAAACAACATTAACGCCTGTAGTTGATTCAGAGGGTACATATACACTTACAGTGACAAGTCTTTCAAATGGCTGTATATCTACAGCAGATGTTACTGTTGCTCAGGATTTAACCCCTCCTGTGGTAGATGCAGGTTCTGATGCGAACTTAACATGTGACGTTACAGAGGTTACTTTAGATGGAACGAATTCAGAGCAAGGACCCGGTTTTACCTATTTATGGACTACTACTAACGGTAATATTGTAAGTGGAGAAAATTCCTTGACACCTCTTGTAGATGCAGAGGGAACATACACTCTTTCAATTACTAGCGATGTAAATGGATGTACGGGTAGCGCAGATGTCACTGTGAATCAGGATGCAGATGTTCCAGTTGCCGATGCAGGTCCAACCTCAACAATAGATTGTAATAATACCACCGTAACTCTTGATGGTTCAATGTCTACTGCAGGGCTAATTTATCAGTGGAGTACTACTGATGGAAGTATAGTCAGTGGTGCAACGACCCTAAATCCTGTAGTAGACGCTGAAGGTACCTATATACTTTTGGTCACGAATACGAGTAATGGCTGTGATGCAAGTTCATCAGTTTTTGTATCTGAATTCACAAATCAGCCCGTTGCAGTTATTAATACCCCTGGAATAATTAGTTGTAACAATGCAACAATAACGCTTGATGCAAGTGCTTCTTCTTCCGGGACATCAATTACTTATTTATGGACTACAAGTAATGGTAATATTGTTTCAGGTGCGGACACACCTAACCCCGTTGTAGATCTTGCAGGTACATACACTTTATTAGTAACAGATAATTCGAGTTTATGTGATGCTACAGCTGACGTAACTGTAACAGGAAACTCTGATGCTCCGATTGCTGTTGCAACGGCATCTGGGGATTGGGATTGTGCAAGTGATCTAATTGAATTGAATGCAATAGGATCTGATAATGGCTTCCCTTATGCATTAACCTGGTCCACTCCTGATGGGAATATAACCAGTCAAACAACAGGTTTGATAGCAGAGGCGGATACTTCAGGTACGTATATTTTGACAGTTCTTAATGTGGATAATAATTGTACATCTACAGTGACTCTAACTGTACTTAACCTTGTAAATTATCCTTCAATAACAATCAATGACCCTGGGCCGATAAATTGTAGCAATCCAGAAGTGGATATAACTACAACTATTACAAATGAAGGAACCAACCCTACTTTCAGCTGGACAACAACGGATGGAAATATCGTGTCAGGAGCCTCTACAAGTACAGCAACGGTCGACGCCGCTGGTACCTATGAGATTACTGTCACCAATTCCTTTAATTCCTGTTCCTCAACTGAAAGCATTGATATAACTGAAAATAGTGTTTATCCTACTGCAGTAGCAGGGCCAACAGGAGAAATCACCTGTTCTTTACCGGAATATACGCTTGATGGCGCAGGTACTTCCACGGGCACGAATTATACGTATCAATGGACTACAACAGATGGAAATATTGTTTCAGGTGGTACTTCTTTAACACCAATTGTAGATGCGGCTGGATCTTATATCTTGTCTGTTACAGATACTTCCAGTCTTTGTGAAAGTTTGGATACAGTTTCCGTAACAAGTAATTTAACCTTACCAAATGTAGAAGCAGGTCCATCACAGGAGCTAAACTGTACTGCAACAGAAGTAACCCTAGCTGGTTCAACAACGAATACAGGTCCTGATTATACTTACTTATGGTCTACAGCTAATGGAAATATAGTATCTGGAGAAAATACATTGACACCTCTAGTGGATGCTTCTGGATTATATATTCTGTCAATTACAGATCAAATAAATGGATGTATTGGTACAGATAGTGTTGATGTGACAGTAGATGCTAATACACCAAATGCAGATGCTGGTCCTGGAATGGTTATAGATTGTTCTGTTTCCTCAGTTACACTTGATGGATCGGGATCGTCAAGTGGTACAGACTTCACCTATTTATGGACTACAACAGATGGGAATATAGTCAGTGATGAAACAACGACAACACCAACAGTTGATGCTGGGGGTACTTATACCATAGAAGTTACAAGTACAGTAAACGGCTGTGCCTTTACATCAAATGTGACTGTAACTACGGATACCATTGTACCAGACGCCATGGCTGGATTTACAGGAATTATTGACTGTAATACGCCAACGCTAACCCTTTCGGGTACGGGTTCAAGCACGGGTACAGATTATACTTACCTGTGGACAACTACAGATGGAACCATTGATAGTGGTGCTAATACCTTAGATCCCGTAGTTAGTATGGGAGGAACATATACACTTTCAGTAGTAGATACTACTAATACTTGTGCAGAAAGTATGAGCATTGTTGTACCAGAAGATACTGCAACGCCTGTATCAGTTGCTGGTGATACTCTAGAAATAACTTGTACTAACCCTTCTGTTATACTTTTGGGAGACAATTCAGATACAGGTCCGAGTCTAGTTTATCAATGGACTACTTCATCAGGTAATATAGTATCTGGAGGTACTACATTAAATCCTGAAGTCGATGGAGGAGGAGTTTATATATTGAATGTAAGTAACTCTGTGAATGGTTGTTTCTCTGAGGATAGTACATTGGTAACGGTAGATGCAAATCTACCAATAGCCGATGCAGGTGCTGGCCTTGTACTGGATTGTGTGAATCCAATTGCTCAACTGGATGGTAATGCATCCTCAAGTGGTGCAACTATAGAATATTTATGGACAACAACAAATGGAAATATTGTCAGTGACGAAACAACAACAACACCAACTGTTGATGCGGGTGGTACTTATTCACTTCAAGTGACTGATACCTCAAATGGTTGTGTAATAAATTCAAGTGTAGATGTTACGGACAATACTCAGTTACCTATAGCAACTGCAAGTGCAACAGGAATTGTTGACTGTAACACACCAACGATAACAATATCTGGAGCTGGTTCAAGTACAGGTACAGAATATACCTACCAATGGACAACTGCAAATGGAACTATTGATAGTGGAGATACTACCTTAGATCCAGTTGTTAGTCAAGGTGGAACTTATACGCTAACTATTATTGACACAACCAGCAGTTGTGAACAATTTACAGATATAGTTATTGCTGAAAATACGATTGCACCACTTTCTGAAGCGGGGGACTCATCAATAATAACCTGTGTACTTCCTCAGGTAGTATTAGATGGATCTGCTTCTGATACAGGTACAGATTTTACATACTTATGGACGACTTCTGCTGGAAACATAGTGACTGATCCTACAAGTAGTATAATTGAAGTTGACGCAGCTGGTGTCTATACACTAACAGTCCTAAATAATGTGAATGGTTGTATAGCTGAGGATAGTACTTTAGTAGAGCTAGATGCAAATGTTCCTACGGCTGATGCTGGTTCGGATTTGACACTTGATTGTGATAATCCAACTCAGCAATTAGATGGAGCATCATCCTCAAGTGGTGCGACCATTGAATATTTATGGACCACTCAGAATGGTAATATAGTCTCTGGTGAAACAACGACAACACCTACTGTTGATGCAGGAGGAACATATTCTCTTCAGGTAACTGATAGTTCAAATGGCTGTGTCATTAGTTCTGATGTAATAGTTGTGGATGATACGGATATCCCTGTTGCAACAGCAAACTTTACAGGAATTGTAGATTGTACAACACCAACAGTTGCTATTTCTGGTACTGGATCTAGTACGGGAACTGAGTATACCTATGAATGGACAACTTCAAACGGAACAATCGATAGTGGTGCTAATACCTTAGATCCGGTTGTAAGTCAAGGAGGTGTCTATGATCTATTGATAATTGATACATTAAGTAATTGTCAAAGTTCGACAAGTGTCACAATTCCTGAGGATTCAACACTCCCTACAGTAGATGTAGGTCCTGATTCCGCATTGGATTGTGCAACACCTACCATGACCGTAGATGGCAGTAATTCAAGTAGTGGAACAGAATTTACATATCTATGGACAACGCTTAATGGAAATATAAATGGTCCTGTTGATGGAACTTCTATTGCAATTGACTCTGGAGGTGTTTATGTGCTAACTGTTTCAAATACGGTAAATGGTTGTGTGGACTCTGCTTCTGTTAATGTAAGTCAGGACTTTACACTCCCTCAGGTCACTACTGATCCAGGTGGTGAGATTAATTGTACTGTTCTGACCATACCGTTAACTGGTCAGGTAAGTGGTAACATAGCCAACTTTACATATGATTGGCAGTTCTTTGGTGGTGGTTCAGTTTCATCTGGACAAGGAACACTTAATGCGGAAGCGACTCAGGCAGATATGTATTTCCTCGTTGTAACAGATACCATCAATAATTGTACTGCATTGGATTCTGTCGAGGTAACAATAGATGCTAATGTGCCATCTATTTCAATTGCAGATATTGATACATTGGATTGTTCGATAACAAGTTTGGTTATTGATGCTTCAGCTTCAACGCAAGATACGGATGTAATATTTAACTGGGTTGTAATTAATGGTCAATTTGATTCAGGAACAAATACACTAACACCAACGGTAAGTACAGCTGGTACCTATGAGTTAGTACTAAATGATACGGTAAGTAATTGTCTGACTACATCACAATTTAATGTAGAACAAGATACGCTTACACCTGGAATTACATTTAGTAGTACGGCATTGATTGATTGTTTTAATCCTTCAATTCCGATAGATGCGACCATTTCTTCCAGCGGTAATGTAGATGCAGTCTGGACAGCTGGTGCAGGTGGTGTTATTGATGGAACCAATACAGGTCTATCAATTAATGTATCCACTGCCTCTACCTATGATTTACAAATAACTGATTTGGCTAACGGTTGTTTAAATACAGAAACGATTGTAGTATCAGATGATTTGGATAACCCAATATTGGCAGCAGTTGTTCCGGATTCTATTTCTTGTCCTGCACCAAATGTAACTTTATCTGCTACGGCAGATACTGGAGGTGACCCATATTCATTAACTTGGACAACTACTGCTTCAGGTTCTTTGGATAGTGATGTGACTACCTTAACGCCAACAGTCAGTGGTGCTGCTCCATATACTTTAACTGTTCAAAACAGTGTAAATGGCTGTGTAGATTCCTTAACTGTAGATGTATTTGGTGATCTAGATTTACCTGCAGTTGTTGCACAAGTTACAGATTCACTAGATTGTAACATTCTATTAGTTGATATTGATGGTGCTGGTAGTTCATCCAGTGGTACGTTTGATTATACTTGGTCTACTTCAAATGGAAATATCGTTTCAGGACAAAGTTCATTGTTAGTTCAGGTTGATCAGCCTGGTGATTATACCCTGCTGGTTCAGGATTTATCAAACGCTTGTGAAGATTCTGTTACAGTTGCGGTTACTCAAAATATTATTGATCCGTCAATTTCTCTAAGTAGCTCTTCCATTGTTAACTGTTATTCGCCAATTATATCTATTGACGCAACAGTAACTTCAAATGGAGCATTTAACTCACAATGGACGGCAACTTCCGGAGGTACCATAGAAGGCGTTGATACAGATCTTACAGTTGATGTATCCAGTGCTGGAACATATGAAATATTAGTTACGGATAGTTCTAACGGTTGTACAAGCCTAGAATCTTTAACTGTGACGGAGGATAAAAACAATCCAATATTAGCTGCTGCACAACCAGATTCTATCTCTTGTCCTCAGCCGATTGTAAGTTTATCAGCTACCATTGATACAGGGGGAGAACCATATACTTTCAGTTGGTCAACGAATACAGCTGGAAATATAAACAGTGGTGCTAACACACTGAATCCTTCAGTAAGTGTAGCTGCTCCATATACACTAACTGCCCAGAATAATACCAATGGATGTATTGATTCACTAGTTGTAGATGTATTTGGAAACTTAGATCTTCCTGCGGTAAATGCACAGGTAGCAGATTTCCTTAGTTGTAGTAATACCGCAGTGGATATCGATGGTGCAGGAAGTGCAAGTTCAGGTGCTTATAATTATACATGGTCTACGGATCTTGGTAATATTATACAAGGCCAAGGGACTTTACTGATTCAAGTTGATCAGCCTGGAGATTATAGTTTAGTAATAGAGGACTTGAATAATTCTTGTATTGACTCTGTTACGGTAACAGTTGATCAAAATATAGTCGCTCCGGTAACTGCAATTGCTTTGCCAGATACTCTAACTTGTGGTGTAACCTCAGTTGATCTATTTGGAGATGCAGGGCCAAATCCTGCCCCGACTTATTTGTACACCTGGTCTACAATGAATGGAAATATTACTTCATCTATTGATGCTATAGATGCAAGCACTGATCAGACGGGTACATATACCTTACAGATTTTAGATTCATCTAATGGATGTTTATCGGAAAGTTCAGTAGATGTAATTCAGGATATTACTTTACCTGATGCAGACGCAGGTACAGCTCAAATTTTGGATTGTAACTTAACTGCCCAAACATTGGATGGTAGTTTATCCTCTCAAGGGGCAAATTACACCTATCTGTGGTCAACTATTAATGGAAATATCGTCAATCAGGCAAATACAATAAATCCTGAAATTGATGCACCTGGTACTTATGAAATATTGGTTACCAATATTGATAATCAATGTACTAATGTAGCACAAATTACAGTTGATCAGCAAATTGTAGCACCAATGGTTGAAGCCGGACAAAGTGATACTATTAACTGTATCCAGTCTATAGCACAACTGTCTGGCCTTGGATCGAGTACAGGTACTGATTTTGAGTATTTATGGAGTAGTTTTGATGGCAACCCGATCTCGAACCAAACTCAATTAGATGCTAGTGTAGATATTGAGGGCGTCTATCAATTATTGGTCACAGATAATTCAAATGGTTGTTCAGATAGTGATATTGTTATTATTGCAATAGACACTATTACACCTACATTGAGTGGACAAGTTCCTGATATCCTCAACTGTTCAGTTACGGAGGCAATCTTATCTATCAATTCAAGTGTTATAAACGATGTGTCCTATGATTGGACTACGTCTTCAGGAAATATTATTTCTGGTTCAAATACTGCGAACCCAATCGTGGATGCTCCAGGTATTTATGAATTACAATTTGTAAATCTTGTAAATGGATGTGAAGCTCAAGAGCAAATAACAGTCCAACAGGATATAAATCAGCCAACAATAGATGCAGGTTCTGGTGGAACAATAACTTGTGTAGATCTTGTCTTTACTGCCCAAGCTACATCAAGTACAAACAGTGGACAATCTAACATCAGCTGGACCACTCCTAATGGTACTATTGATTCTGGTGCGGGAACATTGAATCCTATATTTAGTGATCAAGGTTTGTATATTGTTGAGATAATTGATCCGATCAATGATTGTATAGATGTGGATACTGTAGAAGTATTCCTAAATCAGAATTATCCGGTCATAAGTCCATTATCTCCATTGACCTTAGACTGTAATAATGTAGTGGTAACAATTGATGGATCTTCTACTAATCTTGAACCGCAATATCAACTACAATGGACTACTGCAGGTGGAAATATTGTTTCAGGAGGTACAACGCTGTCACCAGTAGTGGACTTGGCTGGGCAATATGACCTTACAATAGTAGATGTTGATAATGGTTGTGTAAGCAGTGAATCTGTTCTTATTTCAAGTGACTTTGAATATCCTGATATTTCAGCTGGTACAGATATAGACTTACCATGCGGAGTTTCAGTAACGAGTCTTCAGGGTACTATTAACGGATCGACTGCCGATTTACAGATTTTATGGAATGCCCTTAACGGTAATATCGTTAATGGAGGATCTACATTAACTCCTACCATTGATATCGGTGGTACTTATGCATTGTCTGTAGTAAATACAGTAAATGGTTGTGAAAGTATGGATACGGTATCTGTAATGTTCGACGCACCGCCTGTTCTAAATTATACATCGACAGACCCATTGTGTGCGGGTGATTTCGGTTCATTAAATATTATAACTGTAACAGGAGGTACACCACCATTTGTTTATTCTATTGATGATGGCGATAACTATAGCTCATCGGCTGACTTTGGATTCTTACCAGCGGGAGAGTATAATGTAGTTGCTCAGGATTTCAATGGTTGTGAAACTGATATCAGCGTTGTTACTATAACTGAACCACCGGTATTTGATGTTATGGTTCTTGACTCTGTAATAACTTATCAGGAAGGAGAGCAAGCTCAAATAATTGCAGATCCTAGTTATCCTCTATCTTCAATAACGTCCATTTTATGGTCGCCACCAACTGGCTTAAGCTGTGTTGATTGTTTGGATCCTGTTGTCTCGACTCAAACAAGTACAACTTATGTGCTTGAATTGATCAATGCAAATGGCTGTGAAGCAACTGTGGCTATTCCTGTTTTCGTTGATAAATCTGCTAATGTATTTATTGCAAATACCTTCACTCCAAATTCTGATGGGGTTAATGAAGTATTAATGATTATGGCAGATGTTACAAATATAAAGGAAGTGAAACGCTTTGAAGTATATGATCGTTGGGGAGAACAAATGTTTAGTAGATCTAATTTCCCGCCAAACGATCCACAATACGGTTGGGATGGAACATTCAATGGAAGTGTAATGAATCAAGGAGTATTCGTTTACTATGTAGAAGTTGAAATGTTAGATGGTCGAATCGAATTATTTAAAGGGGACGTTTTCCTTTCAAACTAAAAAAAATGCTGCCAGGTTACTGGCAGCATTTTTTTTTAAAAGGTTGGACAACTTACCTTGTTTCGGGCGAATCCACTACCCACTTTTCTTCGACTAATGGTATAGCCAACTGTTAAAACCAGATCTCCATATCCATCCTCTGTTTCAGGTGCTCCACGCATGTTGTTAACCCCAAATCCTGTATCAGTAGAATTGATCATATTTGGGCTTTTATCAGAAAGTAATGCCGATAAAGGACCATAAGATTCTGAAAGTAGGGTGTTTGGTACATAAGATCCACTGACGTCATCTAAATAATCAGTAAACAAATTTCTGTAACTGAATTCTAAACCAATAGTTAAACCTGATGAAAGACTCAGCTGAAGGCCTGCTCGCATAGGAATATTGATTTGCGTCAGGGCATAAGGATTGCCATAGCCCTCCAATCCTTGACCTTCTGTATTTAGAGGCTGTAGACTCACCTCAGAACCATTATATATAGTGTACGGATTAAAGTTGTAAACGCCCAAACCTATACCTAGATATGGATGAATATTATTACGTTGTCCCAAACGTATTTCAAAAGGTATAAACTCCATGCTTACACTTCCTTCAAATACATGGGTGGCAAAATCTAAATTTCGAGTTGCTCTCCATGCCTCCGATCCATTTGCATCATCTGCATGTAGAAATAAGTAAGTGAAATCACCTCTTACTGAAAAGAATTCGTTGAATTGTCTTTTCAAATAGAATCCTCCTGAAGGCCCTAGTGTTCCAATACTAAAAACGTGTGAAGCTGGTGCTAGATCTCCAAAATAGAATGAAGTACCTCCCTTGGCACCATATTCAATATTTTGAGCCTGCAAATCGGAATTAATAAAAGCGATTGTAAAACAGAGTAGCGATAATAAAATTGTCTTTTTCATTTGGTTATTAAGTTTGAGGTTAGACGTACTGACTTTCAATTTAGAACAGAACCCTAAGTTGTATTGTCTCTTGCTTGCTCAAGTGAGCTATTTAACAATCAGGATTATGCTAAATTTCTATTAATCTACTCTTACAAAATGAAATTTTTAGATGTAAAGTGTTTTAAATCAGGTGTTTAACTTAGTTGTCTTGTTTTTTGGTGTTGATTATCAACATTTTACGGAATGTGTCATATGCCTTGCTATTTAGGAGTTTTAACGTATGCAAGCACATATACATGGTAAATTGTAATCCTTGAACAACTTGAATCGTAGCCATAGATTTTTAATGGCTTATTCATCCTTCCTCTATACTTGATATTGCCAAATAAGGCTTTCTAAAATTTAATTAAACACCCTCGTTTACTTGACTTTTTGTGTGCTATGAAAATTAAAAACCAAATGAAGGGACTTCTTTTGATAGTCTTGTGGTTGTGTATTCCTCTCGTTCAAACATTCGGATTCGACAACCTCAATTCTTCCATATCAGTTGTACTGGTAAGTCCCAATGCAGGAAATAATGTCTATGAAGGATGTGGAGATCCTTACATCTTAATTGATGTCAATGATTTAAACCCCGGACAGGATTATACCTTTTCCGTTTCTCTAACGGGGACTGCCCAAATAGATCTTGATTATGATATTGAAGATGAACTCCTATTGTTCAATACGATCAATTCCAATAATGGACAGTTCATTATCCCATTGAACATAGTGGATGATGGTATCCCTGAGTTTCCAGAAACCATTTTGGTTCTTGTACAGCCTTTTTGTACCGGATGTCCACCATCTGAACTCATCATCCATGTGCATGATCCATTGGATGCCCTTGCTGTTCAAACAGAAGATACAATATGGATCTGTTCAAGCGATACCTTGTTTATAGAACCTGAAATCAGTAATGCATTTGTTCAATTAGATTATGTTTGGAGCGATGGCAGCACGATGCCTGTTTATGTCGATCCAAGTCCGGAAACAGGTCTTGTAGAACTTTTGTTAACGGATGATTGTGGTGCAGAAATTGAGGTGGATTATTTTATTCAAACTCTGGATGTAGAGGCGAATATGGATAATTCTAATGTCATAGCCTGCGGTGGTTTGGACAATGCTGAATTACCCGTTAGTTTTTCAGGTCCTGGTCCCTACGAACTTGTATTTTCTTTTAATGGACTTGTCCAGGATACGATAAAGGATATTCAGTCAAATCCTTATTATTTGCCAATTCTGGGAGAAGGCGAGTATACTTTGGAATATGTAACAGGGAGTGCCTGTCAAGGCTCTGTTTCTGGTTCGAGAAATCTTATTCTAAAGCCTTTTTCAATAGGATTAAATGCCTCGATAGTAACCTGTTATGGAGGAAGTGATGGTACTGCATCTATCCAAATAAATGAAGGTACTGCACCTTATTACATAGCATGGGAGAATGGAAGCAATGATACTTTAATTAGCGGCTTAGAATCAGATTATTATGCGGTTAGTCTTACAGATTTTGCTGGTTGTGTATTTGAGGATAGTATTTATGTTCCGGAGAATCCACCGATTGCTTTTTTCCCTGAGATCATTCAACAACCAAACTGTATCGATTCAAGTGGAGGGGTTATTGCTATTTCCTTTGAATGTGAATCTTATGATTATGAGTGGAGTATAGCGACAGAGGATCCAATGTTTTTAGATAGCTTGGACATCGGTGAATATATTGTTACCGCTACCAATGATTTAGGGTGTTTTGTAACAGATACCATTCCATTGAATGGGGACTTTGCAGCTCCTTCAATTAATATCGAGGGAATCGATACGCTTAATTGTTTGAACAATTTTGGTAACCTGGAAGTGGTTGGATTGAATAATGGTATTCATGATTTTCTTTGGGAGAGTACTGATGGACTAATTACTGGTAATCCAAACAGCAATAATATTCTTGTAGGGGTAGGAGGGACATACGAGGTCTTTGTGCAGAACCTTCAAAATGGTTGTCAGGATTCATCTATGGTACAGGTGTTTGAAGATTTTGTATATCCTGATGTTGCGACAGCTGTATTTGATACAATAGATTGCTATAACGGAGGTGTTACACTTTATGGTGATGGTTCGTCATTGGGTGGTGATTTTCTATACGTTTGGTCTACATTTGATGGACAATTAAATGGGGCAATCAATACTATCAATGCAGAAGCACTTGTGGGTGGTCTTTACACCCTGTCTGTGATCAATGCAAATAATGGCTGTATCAGCTCTTCGGACTTGATTGTCCAGGATGTGATTGATAACCCAGATATCCTTTTAAGTACAGATGGTAATCTTACCTGTGTAGATTCTATGGTTATAATTGACGCATCGGGATCTGATGTTGGAACAAACTTTATATACAACTGGACCGCTCAAAACGGATCTGTTATCAATGATCCTGCTGCTGTTTCTATTTCGACTAATGCTGCAGGTATCTATACCTTGGAAATCCAAAATACGGATAATGGATGCTCGAGTCAGCAGTCCATTGATGTAATTCTGGATGATGTGATTCCTGAACTCAATATTCAAGATCCGGGGTTCTTCAGTTGCTTCAATGATAGTATAATTATAGAAACCCAGTATGCAGGAAATACAAATGACCTTATCTATAGTTGGTCCAGCGCCGATACCGTGCAATTAAATTCTAATGATGAACTTGCAGTTGCTTACACGCCGGGTTATATAAATCTTCAAATTGAGAACGTGCAAAACGGATGTGTAAATAGTTATGATTTTGAGCTGTATGAAGATTATAATGCACCAGATGTACAGATTGAAGCACAAAGTCAATTATTAAATTGTACAATCGGGACCCTGGTGCTTAATGCCGAAAATAATTCCATTGGATCTTTTGCCTATCAATGGACGGGATTGGAAGGGCAGCCTATCTTGTCCGGACAAAACAGTCTTAATCCGCAGATCAGTCAAACCGGTAATTATGAGTTGTATGCAATCGATGTCAATACAGGGTGTACAGATATTGATACGATAGAAATTTCTGGTGATACAGAACAACCCGATATTAGTTTTAGTGAACCAGATATACTAACCTGTTTATTAACAGAGACTGTGATTATCGCAGATACGAGCGGCTATCCGGATGTAAGTATTGATTGGTCTATGAATACAGGAAATCAAATCAATATTATAAATGGTCTTAGTACTGAAATTTTAGCTCCAGGAGTTTACAACGTGTCTGTATTGAATAATCAAAACAATTGTGTATCTGACTATACATTGGAAGTCCTTGCAGACACTTTAGCACCTCAGCTCATTTTGGATCCAGCAGCCAATATCACTTGTGTCAACAATCAAGTCGTTTTGGATGCTACAGGTTCCGATACAGGAGCTGATTATGAAATTGATTGGCAGCTAAATGCTGATCTGGTAGTTGATCCATTAAATCCGTATTTGGCTACTGTATCAGCTTCAGGATCATATGAGGTGAGTTTGATAAATATTGATAATGGTTGTTCTACAACAGAAGTAGTTGAAGTTCTTGCAGATCTTTCTATTCCTCTTGCTGAGGTCTTACCGATACCTGTTATCAATTGTTTGGATACCATTGTAAGTATTGGGGTTCAGGATTCTGTTGATTATGAATATTTATGGTCCTCAGCAAATGGTACTATTGATAGTGCATTGGATAACGCTATAGTTTTGGTGAGTGAAAATGGTCTGTACGATTTGCTAATTACTGACCCTGTAAATGGATGTGAGAATACAGTTTCCATACTTGTAGAATCAGATACTGTTGCTCCTGAAATGGATATACTACCATATTCCAAACTAGACTGTTCAAATTTCACAACAGTTCTTGAGTTGAATGTAAACGGTAGTTTTCCCATGCAGTTTGAATGGGCTGGGCCATCAGGCGGTATAATTAATAGCGAGGATCAATTTTTTGCAGAGGTTCAATCACCTGGCGTGTATACGGTGGAGGTGACCAATTTACAGAATAATTGTACTTGGGACACTGCTTATCCTGTGATACAGGATGTGCAAATCCCTGTTGTTGATATTTCAGGTGTAGATACACTTACTTGTATAGAAGATGAAATAGCCTTACTGGCATCAACTGATAATAATGCCTTATACCTTGTTGAATGGAGTAGTCCTCAAGCTGAATTAGCTGGTCTATTGAACACATTGGAATTGCTGGTGACTGAGGTTGCTACTTATCAAATAGAAGTTAGTAATCCTTTGAATGGATGCTCACAGACTGCTGTTGTGTTCATTGAAGGTGATCAGGAAGCACCTATCGTTACAGGGATTTTAGGAGATGATATTACCTGTGATGTTGACAAGGTGTGGTTGGAGCCCAGTCTCACAAGTACTGGACCTTATTTGTATAGTTGGTCCAGTGCCGATGGTAATATCATTTCACAAACGAATGAAGAACTTATCCTGGTTGATCAGGCAGGGGTATATGAACTACTTATTGAAGATACAGCAAATGGTTGTTCTACAACATCTAGTATCATGATAGAAGCCTTTAAGGAAGCTCCGGAGATTGCTTTAGAGGATTTGTATATTCTGAATTGTGATTTGCCTGTTTTAGAATTTCAATTGGATTTGGATCCTAACAGAATTGAAGTATTATGGTTCGATGAAAATGGGTCTGTGATTGAGACTGGTGGATCAGATGTTTTGTTTGAGGTAGAGGGGGTATACAGCGTTTCTTTGGATGATACCTTTACAGGATGTATAACAGAGGAATCTTTTGAAATCACTGATCATAGGTTATTATCTATGGCTCTGGATATTGAACAACCTATTTGTAGTGATCCATATGGAAAGATAGAAATAGAAGCAGTAGAGGGATCAATAGGGCCATTTGATTATAGAATAAATGGAGACGAATTGCCAAGTAGTGATCTTCAAATAGAATTTTTAGATGCAGGCGTTTATGAAGTAGTAGTGGAAGATTCGTACGGATGTTTATTAAGCCAAGAGGTTATCATAAAAGATCTACCCATCTTAAAGTTAGGGATTGAAAATAGTAGCTTAATCGAGGAGGGTGAAGAATATCAGGTAGCTATGCAACTTAATTTTGATGAATCTACAATTAGTTCTATAGAATGGTCACCTGCTATAGATATTAGCTGTGTGGATTGTTTAGAGCCAGTTCTTTCTCCTGAAGAGTATCGTTTGTATACTGTTGAGGTACTTACAGAGGAAGGTTGTGTCGTGGAGCATCAATTACAAATCTTTGTTCGGGATGATCGATCTATTTTTACACCAAATATCTTTACGCCTAATGGAGATGGGAATAATGATCGTTTCATGGTCTATGCCACAGATGATTATGTGTCTATTGAAACCTTTAAGATCTTTGATCGTTGGGGGGAGTTGGTGTTTTCTAATGACCAAGCTCAACTGAATAATACGGAAGATGGCTGGGATGGTACTTTTTTGAATCGAGAATTACAGGCAGCAGTATATACCTGGTATGTTGAATTATTGGATGATAAAGGAAATAGGGAACAGTTCTCAGGTGATATCATGCTGTATAGATAAAAGAAAAGTCCGGAAACGGGCTTTTTTGTTTTTGTTGAAAATTAAAATTCAAACATTTTTGCGCTAAAGCTGTATATTTAGCGTTCAGGATCTAAACTCCTTATTTAAGGCAATCGACAAAATATATGCAATTCTTACATCCTTTGTTTTTGTTTGCTACCGCTGCAGTCCTTGTACCGGTAATTATTCATTTGTTTTATTTTCGAAGGTATAAGAAGGTATACTTTACCAATGTGTCTTTTTTAAAAGAACTTAAAGAGGAGACAGCGGTGCGTTCCAGACTAAGGAACTTATTAGTGTTAATACTACGCTGTCTTGCTGTTATTGCGCTAGTCTTGGGATTTGCGCAGCCTTTCATAAGTAAGAAAGGGGAGGAGACAAGTGATCAACCTAAGTTTGTATCCGTCTATCTGGATAACTCCCTTTCAATGACTGCATTGAATGAAGAAGTAGATTTGTTGGAGCGATCAAAAGAAACAGCTCGTTCTATAATTAGGGCATATAGAAATGATGACCAATTCAATGTGGTAACGAATAAGTTGGATTACAGGTCAAGAAGTTTGCTAGACAAGGAAGCCGCTTTATCGCTTATTGATGATATCAATCATCAGGCCAATGTTTTAAAACTGGATGAAGTTGTTGAATTTCAAAAGGAAATATTTACCAAGACTAAAGGGCAAAGGGAAAATGTATCTTATTTGATAAGTGATTTTCAGCAGGGTATGCAAGCAGAGCTTGATAATATGGATACCTTAGCTAAAACTTATTTGATGCCGATCCGCTCACCTATAGTTAATAATGTAAGTATTGATTCTGTATGGTTTGAACGCCCGGTGATTATTCAGAATCAGGCCTCAAAATTATTTGTTTCGGTTACTAATCACGGAGAGGAAGCTGTTGAAAACACTAGACTTTCCTATACCGAGGATGGAGAAAATAAACCTTTAGGACAACTTAACATACCCGCAGGAGCTCAAATCACTGATACAATTGTACTTACCTTTGAAAATGGAGGTTATCAGCATTTGGAACTTCAGGTTTCAGACTATCCGGTGCAATTTGATGATACCTTTCATATTGCATTTGATGTACAGAAAATATTCAAAGTACTTCATTTGAAAGGGAATAATTCCGATGCGGGCTCAAATGTCTTTAGAAGCTCTAGTCAGCTAGAAGTAACTTCAGTGATGCTGAATCAATTGGATTATGGGCGTGTTAGTGAATATGATTTAGTGGTTGCCGATGAGCTTACAGAAATGAGTTCTGGATTGACATCTACCCTCGATGCTTATTTAAAAACAGGGGGCAATGTATTTTATATTCCAAGTCCTCAGCAGCTGTCAACTACCGCTACCAATTATTTAGCAGACTATAAAATCGTGCTTGGGAATTGGGATGAGGGAAAACAGGAAGTTGGTCGTGTAAATACACAATCTTATATATTTAGTGGTGTTTTTGAGAATGCATCGGCTAACTTTTATTTACCTAGTACAAGTGGTTCTTACAAACTCAGTAGTGGCAGAGCTAAAGAATCTGTCATGACTTACAGGAATGGATTGGATTATTTAAGTGCTTTTGAAATAGGATTTGGTAACTTATATGTGCTTAATGCTCCCTTGCAAAAAGCGTTTAATAGTTTGTCCGATAATCCATCGATTTTTGTACCCATGATCTATAAAATGGCCAGTTCTTCAAATGAAGATAGTGCGCTTGCCTATACGATAGGTCGAGATGATATAGTAAGCGTAAAGCTGGATGAGAAGCAGTCTGAATCAGATGGAGTTTATGCTATGGCTAATGAAGTGCTTGAATTTATTCCTGCACAGCAGTTTATAAATGGTCAAATTGAATTGAATGTATATGGTCAGCTAAATACAGCTGGGACTTATAATTTAGAAACTCCTAAGGGAGAAAAAGCTGCTGAACTGGCTTATAATTATGATCGATTAGAATCAGATTTGGAGTATCTTACGGATACAGAATTGGCAGAGATATTTGGTAATGGTGCTGAAATCATCGGCTACAGCTTAAAAGCTGACCTCACCGAAATAGTACAGGAGAATGAAAATGGGATGCGTCTATGGACCTTATTCTTAATGCTGGCTTTGTTATTCTTGTTGGGTGAATCTCTGATACTTCGATTTTGGAAAATAAATTAATAGCATGAGATATCTTATTAAAGATGCAAGTATTCTAAATGGTAAGGATGTCCTTAAAGGGCAGGATCTGATCATTGAAAACGGTATTTTGCTCAAGCAGGGTGCTGGTCTTGTTGATGATGATGCTCAGGAAATCAAAGGAGAGGATTTATGGGTCTTACCAGGGTTTTGTGATATAGGTGCACAGGTAAAAGATCCTGGGTATGAGCATAGAGAAGATATCGAAAGCTTGCAGAAGACTGCCTCAGCAGGAGGATATACGCACGTCGCTGTTTTTCCAAATACTCAACCAGCTATTCATGCTAAAGCAGAGGTTAAGTATATTAAGAATTCTCAGGATAAGGAAATACCGTGTTCACTGACAGCAATTGGAGCAATCACAAAAGATTGTGCTGGTGTTGATATAGCTGAGATGTTGGAGATGAATGAGGCTGGAGCTGTGGCGTTTTCAGATGGACGTAAATCCCTTCAGATTGGAGGTGTGATGATGCGTGCATTACTTTATGTAAAAACATTCGGGGGCTTGGTGATTAACCGACCGGAAGATGAATCCTTGTTTCATGAGCCTCAAATGCACGAAGGTATAACCAGCACAAGTCTGGGAATGCGAGGACAGGCTGGTATTGCTGAGGAATTGATGTTGGAACGAGACTTATCCTTACTAGCATATACAGATTCCAGATTATTGGTTTATGGCATTAGTTCTGCGGAGTCTGTTAAGAAGATACGAGCAGCAAAAAAAGCTGGATTAAAGGTTTCCGCAGCAGTGAATATTTGGAATTTGATCTTTACGGATAAAGATCTTTCAAGTTTTGATACTAATTTCAAGTTAAAACCCATGCTACGTTCTGAAGAGGATCGCAAAGCACTGATCGACGGCTTGAAGGATGGAACTATAGAGCATGTTGTATCTAATCATGACGCTTTTGATGCAGAGGATAAGAAATTGGAATTTCCATATGCTACTTTCGGAGCAATAGCCCTACAGACAATGTTCTCAGCTTATGACACTTATCTAAGCAATGAACTTGAATTGCATACTTTTATAAATGCGGTAAGTGCTAGTAATAGAGCATTACTGGGTATGCCTGAACTGGAATTAAAAGAGGGGGAACAGGTCGAATTATGTGTATTTGATCGGGCAGCACAATGGATGTATAATGAGGAATCGAATTTATCCAAATGTGATAACTCTCCGATATTTTTAAAGGAATTGAAAACTAAACATATTCTAACTATAAATTAAGACTTATGACAGACGCTAACTCACTAGACGATCTTTCCAAAGGTGGAAAGAATCCTGAAACAAAAAGTACAATTATTAAATACGGTGTTATACTCGGTTTGGTATCCGTAATTATTGCTGTGTTGACTAATCTATTAGGTGGTGCAGATCCTTTGAATCCGAAACCAGCAGTATCTGTTGGGCTTGGTTGTGGAGGTTTTATTCTTTCAATAGTTATCATTGTTATGGCTGTCAAATCTATTCGTGACAGTGCTCATAATGGTGGTCGAATTAGCCTTGGTGATGCATTTTTGATTGGCTTTCTTTCTGCCTTGATAGGTACAGTTATTGCAGCACTTTACAATTATTTGAATCTTACTGTAATTAACCCGGAGCAATTGGAAGTAGTAAGAGAAATGATGGAGGAGTCCTTGGAGTCCGTAGAAGATGAAGCACAGGGGATGGTTAGCTTCTTTACTGATTTTGCAACAAATCCGTCAATGCAATTATTGTCAACCCTATTTTTTGGTTCAATTATCAATGCAATTATTGCTATTATTGTGGCAGCAATAATGAAAAAAGACTAAAAGCTAAAATATGCATCCACTGTCTTTAAGATATGGTTTGATTTCCGGAGCATCGGTTGCTGGTTTGATGTTGGTATTTTATCTAATCGATAAACCGCTAATGCTCAATTTTTACCTATACCTTTTGGTTTGGTGTATCCCTTTATGGTTTATGTATTCCAAGTCTGGTGAGGTTAGTGAATCCGGGGAAGAGGGAACCTTCAGATCCGTTTTCACAAGATCATTTCATGTTTTCCTGATAGCCTCTATTATGTATCAAATGATGTATTTTGGGGTGACCTATTTTGATGGAGAGATGGTGGATGTATTAAAGCAAGCAGATATCAAGCGTGCAGAAGTATTTATACCAAAGGATATGCTCAAGGAGCGTCTAAGTGAGATCGAACGATCTGATTATGGTTTTAATCCAAGAGCGACATTCCTGACTTTGGGTTTGTCCTTGATAAAAGGAGGAATATTGTCTATTGGCGTTGCACTAATTAAAAGAATGCGCAGCATATGAGTAAGCAAATATCAATTGTTGTACCATTACTGAATGAATCTGAATCACTTCCGGAACTGACCCGTTGGATTGATGAGGTGATGCAAAAGCATAGTTATACCTATGAGTTGATCATGATTGATGATGGGAGTACAGATAACTCCTGGGAGATCATTGAAGAACTGGGTACATCAAATAGCAATATTAGAGGGATCAAGTTTAGGAGGAACTATGGTAAATCTGCAGCGCTGCATGTAGGTTTCGCTGCTGCTGAAGGTGAAGTGGTGATTACTATGGATGCTGACTTGCAGGATAGCCCTGAGGAGATTCCTGAATTGAGACGAATGATCCTGGAGGATGGCTATGATTTAGTATCCGGTTGGAAGAAAGAGCGTTTTGATTCATTTATCAAGAATAAAACATCCAAGGTTTATAACTGGGCAGCCCGCAAGATGTCGGGTATAC